>JAIOTT010000239.1 GCA_021106655.1 Bacteroidales bacterium | reverse complement strand
TCCATGCTCTGTGCTCCATGCCCTATGCAGCTAAATAGATGTAAACAAGAAATAATTATCTAAACTTCAGATGAAAGTGATCAATCCACATTATCAAAAACTAGAACCAATAATCAGGGCTCTGGACGACAATCCCGGAGTGTATCAGTTTTTTGATGAAGATGCTAAGATCTTGTATGTAGGTAAAGCGAAAAATCTGAAAAAACGTGTATCCTCTTATTTTAACAAGGATAAATCTATGAGTGGTAAGCTCAGGGTTCTGGTTAAAAAAATTGCTGATATAAAGTTTATCATAGTTGATAACGAGTTTGATGCATTTCTGCTTGAGAATAATCTGATAAAAAAATATCAGCCGCGCTATAATGTGATGCTGAAGGATGACAAGACATATCCATGGCTATGTGTAAAAAATGAACCCTTCCCCCGGATTTTTCCAACCCGCCATGTTATAAAGGATGGGTCGTTATATTTTGGACCATATGCTTCTGTAAAGATGATGAACACACTGCTTGATCTCATAAGGCAATTATATCCTCTACGTACGTGCAGGCATAATTTATCTGAAGAAAATATCAGGAAAAAGAAATATAAGATCTGCCTGGAATACCATCTTGGAAATTGTCTGGCACCATGCGAAGGACTTCAATCAGCAGAGGAATATGATGATGTTTTATCTGTTATTAAAGATATCATTAAGGGAAATATTCATAGTGTCGGACAAACTTTGAAAAAGCATATGAGCGAATATGCAAAAAATATGGAATTCGAAAAGGCTCAGATCGTAAAAGAGAAAATAGAGCTGCTGGATAGATATCGTAGTAAGTCGACGATAGTTAATCCCCGGATCAACAATGTGGATGTTTTTTCATTTGCCAGTGATGAGCAGTTTGCTTACGTGAATTTTTTAAAAGTAGTAAATGGTGCAATTGTGCAGGCTCATACTATTGAGTTAAAGAAAAAACTTGAAGAAAGCCCGGAGGAGTTATTAGGAATCGCTATCACTGATTTCAGGCAAAGGTTTAAGAGCGATGCAAAGGAAATAATTACTCCATTTACAATGGATGTGGAGATACCGGATGTGTTGATTACAATACCTCAGCGAGGCGATAAAAAAATGCTGCTCGACCTTTCGGAAAGAAACGCCAAATATTATAAGCTCGAAAAACAGAAGAGAAAAAATCTTGTTGATCCTTTACGTCATAGTAAAAGGATACTTGAACAAATGAAAAAAGATTTACGTCTGAAAGTGCAACCTGATCATATTGAGTGTTTTGACAATTCAAATATTCAGGGTGATTTTCCGGTTGCTGCTATGGTTGTATTCAGAAACGCCAGGCCATTTAAAAAGGAGTATCGTCATTATAACATTAAAACAGTAGAAGGTGCAAACGATTATGCTTCTATGGAAGAGATAGTTTACCGCAGGTATAAAAGACTATTGTCTGAAAAATCCTTATTACCACAATTAATAGTTGTTGATGGTGGAAAAGGACAATTAAATGCAGCTTTATCTGCATTATCAAGGCTTGATCTAAGAGGAAAAGTAGCTATTATCGGGATTGCAAAAAGGCTTGAAGAAATTTATTATCCTGGAGATTCTATACCGCTATATCTTGATAAGAAATCAGAAACGCTTAAAGTTATTCAGCATTTACGTAATGAAGCACATCGTTTTGGCATTACACATCATCGAAAAAAAAGAGAAAAGGAAACAATAAAATCCGTTTTAACAAAAGTTGAAGGCATAGGCAGCTCAAGCAGTCAGGCACTTTTGAGTAAATTCAGATCTGTGAAAAATATTAAAAACGCAAAGTTGGAAGATTTGCAGGAGGTTGTTGGGAAAGCTAAAGGGAGGTTGGTTTTTGATCATTTTAATAAAATGTAGGTTGACCAGACTAGTAGGTACTCGTCTGGAGACGAGCACCAATTTGTCACGAATTATGCATTATGAATTTACTGCTACTGCCACTTTTCAAAGGAGAGTAAATCTAATATGCATATTTAGCTTGACCCTAACAGGCATTCCTCTTTGAGTTCCGGGACTCCAGTCAGGCATATTTTCAACAATACGCATAGCCTCTTCATCACATCCACCTCCAATACCCTTTAGTATTTGTACGTTAGTTATTGAACCATCAGTTTCAACAATAAAAGTAACGTAGACGTTTCCATGAATCTCTGTTTCCTTTGCAATTAAAGGATAATTAATATTATCTTCAAGATATCTGATCCTGCCTTCCTCACCACCGGGAAATTCCGGCATATGCTGAACAGAAATAAATAATTCATCACCCGGCGTTGTGTCACTATCCTCATCTTTATATGTAGGAATATATGGTTCTATTTCTGTTTTGCCATCAGCTTCGACATCTATTTCGACATCTATTTTAATTTCATCACCATTGTCAACAATATTTAGAACTGTTGTAGGAATTTGCATTGGTGGTGGTGGGGGAGGAGGCTTTTGTATAGTGTTAAGAACCAATTCCTCAGGAGTAAGATCTGCCCCTTCAGATCTAAATGAAGTGCCCGAATAGTCATAAGTTTTCCATTCAAAAGCTAATAAAACAAGTGCAAGAGTAATTACCATTCCAATCTGACTGAAGATAATTCTCTTTTTTTCAAGATTTGCTTTGGTCGATTTTTTTGCATTCATAATGGTATGTTTTAATAAATTAATAAACAGGAATTCCTACTTCTTTAATAAACCAAACATCATACCAGAGTACTTGATATTGCAAGAATTTAGGATGGGATACAAAAAAACAGGTCAATGCATTCCATTGACCTGTTTTGCTGCAGATTGGCTACTGCTGACTGCCTACTTGTTTATCCTTGTAGTGTAAACTTAATAGGCATATTAAACTGGACTCTCACCGGTTTACCTCTTTGTTTTCCGGCGTGCCATCTAGGCATTTTTTCAATCACACGTATAGCTTCTTCATCACATCCTCCTCCAATACCTCTTAATATTTTAACATTAGTTACTTTTCCATCTCTTTCAACGACAAATGTAATATATACGGTTCCTTGTATTCCGCTTTCCCTTGCCATTTGAGGATATTTAATATTGTTCTGAAGGTATTTAATTCTGGCTTCATCACCACCGGGAAAGCTGGGTGCATCCTCAACAACGGTGAAAATTTCCATTTCTGCGATTTCATCTTCATCATCATCATCAGGAATATATTCCATCATTTCTGTATCATCATCAGCTTCAGCATCAATTTCAATTTCATCATCAATTTCAACATCATCATCCACTATATTTAATATAGTTGTTTGTGGTGGAGGTTTAGGTGGAGGGGGCTTGATCTCCTGTTTGGTGATAGGTATGATTTCTTCCGGTGTGTCATCAACAGCACGTTGTCCAAGTGAAGAATCGTACTTTTCATAACTCTTCCATTCAAATGCAAATAAAACGACAGCCAGGGCAACGATCAAACCAATTTGTATAAAGAAAGTTTTCTTGTCTTCAAGATTTGCTTTTGGTGATTTTTTTGCTTCCATGTGTAAGGATTAATCAAAATTACTGCAATATTTAGTTTTGCTAAATTACAATAATTTTTAATTGTTTTGTAATTTTTCTTTTTTTTTGGTTATAATATTATTTTGATGTGCTGGGGAGTATTGCCACTAGATTTATCTTGAATTGCCACTAGATTTATCTAGTGGGTAAGAGATCAAAACAACAAGAATGGCTTTAGCCAAAATCTTATCTTTTTCCAATACTTTAAGGTTACCAATCACATGAAATATTTACTAACCATAGTGAAATATATTTTATTATTAACATTAATCTTTAACTACATGCCTTTCATTAAAACATATATTCATTTTGTTTGGAGCACAAAAAATCATAAACCCTTGCTTAATTCATATAAATTGAGAAATCAGGTTTGGACTCACATTCGGAAAAATGCCAGGAACAAAGGTATATTTATTGATTTCATTAATGGATATCACAATCACTGTCATTGTCGGGTTTCTTTAGGAACTGAACAAACAATAAGCAATGTTATGAAACTACTAAAAGGAGAATCTTCTTTCTGGATAAATAAAAACAAACTTTGCAAAGATAAGTTTGAATGGCAAAATGAATATTTTGCTGTTTCAGTATCTGACACATTAATTGCAAAGACAAGAAACTATATTAAGAACCAGGAAGAACATCACAAAATAAGAACATTTCAGGAGGAATATGAAGAGTTAATGAGAATATATGGATTTGGTTAAAACCAGGGTTTTTGATGCTTTCTATTAATCTCCAGATAAATCTGGAGGCAATTTATAATCTGGAAGTAATTTATAATCTGGAAGCAGTTAAGATAAATTTTACTACATTGTTGTAATTTGCATATTTTCTAACACTCCTTTGGCACTTTTAAATAAGAACTTTTTTCTTACAGCACATCAAAATAATATTTAGCCTTTTTTTTGTACAGTCCATAAAACAATATAATTCCGAGGGCACACCCAACAACATCAGCTATCAAATCATAAACATTGCTATTTCGTTGTAAGAATTCAAAAAGCTGAATCATTTCTGTAAATAATCCAAATATCATACCAAATGATAGGGCAAATAATACAGGGCTCTTTTGCAAAAATCTGACTTTTTTTTGTTTTTGGAGATCATTGATAAGTAACATCACAAATATTGCAAACAGAAATACATGGATAAGCTTATCCCATTGGAGCAAATTCCAGATATTTTGAACCTCAGGTACGTATGTTCCGGGAATTATGGCAAATATCAGAACTATAATACCCCAGTAAAAACTGTTTTTGAACATCATAACCCGCAACAAATAATTATTCTTCAATCAATTCTTTGTAGGCAGCTGCATCAAGCAGTTCATTAATTTGTTTCGGATCATCAAATTTAATCTTGATTATCCACCCCTCATTAAACGCATCTTTATTGATAAGTTCAGGATTTGCATCCAATTCTTCGTTGAATTCCAGCACCTCGCCGGCAACCGGCATAAACAGATCTGATACTGTTTTTACAGCTTCTATTGTTCCAAATGCTTCTTCTGCATCAAGCTGTTCTCCAACAGTTTCAACTTCAATAAATACAATATCACCTAACTGACTT
The DNA here is from genome assembly GCA_021106655.1 of Bacteroidales bacterium. Taxonomy (GTDB): domain Bacteria; phylum Bacteroidota; class Bacteroidia; order Bacteroidales; family SMBSF77; genus SMBSF77. The sequence continues at coordinate 3,827 of JAIOTT010000239.1, read as the reverse complement.
TGTGCAAATTCTGTAATACCAATAAATGCTTCTTCTCCTTCAACTCTGATCCATTCATGGTTTTTAGTGTACTTTAAATTATCCGGTATATTCATTTTATTAATTTTTTGGATTTATAATAATGATAAATTTAATGACAAATGATTATATTAAAGATCCAAAATTAAAAATTTAATAAATACAAAAAAATAATAATTAAGAATAATTAACCTTAATAAATTATCCCATTATTAAATTGTCAACCTTCGAACTTGCGAACCTTCGAACTTTTTATTGTGTCAGTGTAAATCTCAAACTAATTCCGGCATTTGTGGTAGCTACTCTGAACTGTGAAGAAATAAATGGATTATTCACGACTTTATCGAAAAACAGGCGGATATTGAAATTGGTGTTTACCATGTAATCAACAGAAGTATTGATCGTCATTACTTTCTGTCCTGAGGAGATCTGGTTGATATCTTCGTCGATTCTACGTAATGTTGTTTTATTTGTTCTTATCGAGAAATCAGCTTTGATATTCAGGTCGCTATTCATCTGTGTTCTTTTTCCACCACCACCAAGGGTTTTGATAATAAATTCAACATCCTGTATTCTGTAACCAAGCCCGATAATAAACTCATTACTTATCACTTCAGTAAGTTGGTTATTAACGAAACTAAATGAAAGATTACGTGTTTTCTTGTATTCAATTTTCGACATAAGACTGTTGTTCCATGTCATATCGAGATTAAAAAGGGGGCTGAATTGTTCATTAATGGAGACCATTGCAATTTCTTCAGAAGGGATAAAATTATTATTTCCGTAATATCTGGCATTAGCAAAACCATCTACTTCATCATATTGCATATTTGTAGTAAATGAGCCAACATTATATGAAGATCGATAAGCATGAGATAGGGTGACATTTCTCATGTATTTCTTAACAATGTCTATCTTCATCAGTCCGTCGAAAGTAATGCGCCAGTTTGGTAAAGGGATAGTTGGGAATGTATTAAATTTGACACTTTCAGGACCTTGCCCGGTATATGCTGCCAGGAATGAATATAGCAGGACATCCTGTGAGCCAGGGCCATAACCATCAGGATAGCCTGTGCTGTCAACAATTCCTTGCGACCATGGGTTTATTGCTGCAAGTCTGTTTGCAATAATTATCCTATTGGTTTTCATTGTCTCAAAAACTTCGGATTTTACGTCATCACCTGTCTTGGAAAAGCTTGAATTGAGAGTAATGACAGAAATACTGAAACTACCGGTTCTCATTGGTGCTGATGACTTGAAATTGCCTGATGCATCAGCGACAAAATATTCCTGGAAATTTTCGGAATAGTTTCGATTAGCAGTAAATTCTATTCTGAATCCTCTGAACGGTTCATAAGTAGCTCGTGCAGTAAGGTTTTCAGTAAGTTGTGTCATGTACGCAGTGTTTAACAATGTATCAGTTGTTAACCAACCATTCCTTACAGCATCCGGTCTTATATCCCTTTGACTACCAAAAGCAAAACCTATTCCTGGTGCATTTGACCTCCAGTTGTTACCAAGTGCCCCCGGTTCAGGAATAAACCCTGGTAAGGTTATTCCATTACCCTGTGTATACGATATTGAAGCTGTCTTTAAACCGATAATAACCTTCACAACGCTTTCACCTATTATTTTCATGTAATTAATTCTATCTTTCTCCTCCTCAGCATTTGTAGTGTCAGATTCTGATTTAGAAATAGCTTCTCCGGAATCATCAGAATCATCTGATTTTGGTTTGGTTTGGTTTTTTGGAGGCGCATTTCTGTTCCTTTGCCGCCCTTTGGTATCTAGGTTTTTCAAAAATCCAACGTTGTTATATAATGTTGTTAAATTCAGATTACCAGTTAACTGAATAGTTCTTGCATTATCGATAGTATTTGCAATACTGCTTTGAATTGATTTTGGCGATGCTATCCAATTATAATCACTTCCATATCTTGCAGATGCTGTAATCCAGTTAAAAAGTGGAATTTTATTTATCGGGATATTATAATTTGCCCTAAAATTTTGAGAGTAAATACTACTGGTACCAAGCGATAATATTTCACCCCAGATCGTATCCCGGTTAGCTTGATAGTTAGCGTCATTTTTATCAATTCTGCCGGGAGGTTCATCTATAAATGAATTTGAGGCGATCTGATATTCCAGTCTTAGACTCTGGGTGAGGTCATATTTAATATCAAATATCCTGTTCCAATCCCACTTTTTGAGGTAACTTGGTTCAATAATTACAAGAGCCTTGCTTTTATTTCTTAGTTTTTTCTCCCTGTATTCCCTGTTCATATCTGTCCGGAATGAAACCAGTTTTGGAGAGGTATAGAAATTAAAGTCTCTGAGAAGCTTAAGTGCCTTATATTTTGATAAAAATTTCACTTTGCTGAATGGCCGGATACTTTTCGGATTATTAGTGAAGTTATATCCAATTCCTCCCGCATATGTTTTCTTTTCATCATATTCAATATCAACATTTCTATGGAAAATTTTGGAGTATGCAAATGTTACATCAAAATTCTCGACATGGTAAAAACGTGGTTTTTTCATTTCTCCCACATTCTCTTTCCTGACATTTATAAAGTTGATATTAGTCCTCCTGGTAAGATCTTGTGTAATATTTTTTAGAGAATCCTGCATTGTTTTATTTAAACCGGAAACTGCATCTTTATACAGAACATCAGGATCCAGGGGGTTATATTGAGGAGTGATTTTTGATTGGGAATAATCTATATGCATAGGAACACGTAATCCGAATTTTTCAGGAAAGAATTTACCAAGTTCTAAATTTGAAGCAACATCATAGGCTGAAATATATTCAATTTGCCTCTCGTTAACTTTTTCCTCAATACTTCCAAAGCCTGGAGTGCTATAGCTTCCTGACATTACCAGGTTTCCAAGATCTGCCAGGCTAATATTTGCCCTGGCAGTAGTTGCCCAGCCTCCCTGGTTATCAAAGTCTGTAAGACGCAGCTCATTTAACCATACTATTGCACATTTGGATTCACCATCATCAACTCCGCTAATGCTGTTCTGTTTGGGGTTTCTTACTCCCAGCATTATTGTTTTTATATTACTTAAATTTGGATTTCCAACAACGGTAATCTTATTATTTCCATCATAAAAAACACTGTTACCCGTCCTGTTTCGGTATAATTTTGCACCAACAAAGTTCTGAAGCTCTATTATAAATTCATTTTGAGATGGCCAGATTGCTTCAGGATTTGTTGCTGGTGTGTGCCATGGTGTGAATCTTAGAGGGATCTCGTATTCATAAAAGTTTTCCTTAAAGTCGGCTCCCAATCTGATAAAAACTGTAAGATCCCCATCATTAATATCTTCATACTCTCTTGCTATTTCAGCATGAACATACATTTTTAGATATTTATAAAGACGAACATCAAATTCTGTAGTCTTATATGCTGCCCGAGCATCACCATCAATAAGATCACATACCCTTAAGGCAAGTGATTGCTCGTTTAATTGCTGTAAATTTGTTGTCCCAAGGTTTATCTCTCTCTCAATCCCGGGTGGCAGAACATAAGGAATAGGTATTCTTTGTCCGTTTTCTTCAATACTAACGGTTGAAATATCAAATGAAGTAAGACTGGTTTCATCTGTTGGAATATACTCTCCCGGAGATAAAAGATCATAATTATATTTTCTCCATTCCCCCCTAACAAGCTCCAGTGTTGCAAACCTGCAGACTACTTCCTTATCGAAACCTTTCAGGAACATACGAATAAAACGGATAGATTTAAAATCCTGGATCTGACCAACTACTCTGTCAGGGCTACTTACAGGGATCTTGAATTGAT
>JAIOTT010000082.1 GCA_021106655.1 Bacteroidales bacterium | reverse complement strand
AATTGTCCGTCAGCAATAGAGAAGGCAACAGCCCGAAAATGATCGGCAACAACACGCATTGCAATATCAATTTTTGGATCTTTACCATATACTTTCCCGGAAATATTTGATATTTTCCTGATAATTGCCTGGAATACATCTGTATCGTAATTTGATTTTACACCCTGCAATACCATACACAGTCGTTCAAAACCCATTCCTGTGTCGATATGTTTTGCCGGTAGTGGATTTAATTTTCCTTCAGAAGACCTGTTAAATTCAATAAATACAAGATTCCAGATTTCAATGACTAAAGGATGGTCTTTGTTAACAAGCTCTCTCCCATTAACTTGCTTTTTTTCTTCCTCAGTCCGGAGGTCGATATGAATTTCAGAGCAAGGTCCACATGGCCCGGTTTCACCCATTTCCCAAAAATTATCCTTCTTTGAACCGGGTAATATTCTATCTTCCGGCAGGAGGTTTTTCCAGTGATCGTATGATTCTTGATCTAGCGAAAGCTGGTCATTTTTATCTCCGCCAAAAATAGTAACATAAAAATTGTCTTTATTAATCTTATAAATCTCTGTTAATAATTCCCATGCCCATCCAATCGCTTCTTTCTTGAAATAATCACCAAACGACCAGTTACCAAGCATTTCAAACATAGTATGATGGTAAGTGTCGTGACCAACTTCATCGAGGTCATTATGTTTGCCTGAAACACGCAGGCATTTTTGACTGTTAGCAATCCGGGAGTATTTTACAGGAGAATTCCCTAAGAAAATATCTTTGAATTGATTCATTCCTGCATTGGTGAACATCAGACTTGGGTCATTCTTATTTACCATCAATGCAGACGGAACAATTTTATGTTGCTTGGATTTAAAAAAATCGAAAAATGTTGTACGGACTATGTCGGACTTCATAGATGATAATTATTCTGTTGATTTTAGTGCTATTATAAAACGTACTGTAATATAAATTAACAAGTGCCTGGAGTTTGGAGTGCATAGAGTGCCTAAAGTTATTTAATATCAAGTACTTATTAACAGTTACTGCCGGTTATTAACAATCATCAGTTGATTTAAATTAAAAACAGAGATTGCAAATTTAGTTTAATTAATTAATTTTGCACAAACCTAAGATTATTTTGTTATTAAAATAAGAATATATTAAGAACAAAATTATGAAAATTTATGGCTAAGGTTAAATATCAGTTTAATACCAAGTCACTTACAATTGAGAAGATACGCTTAAGCATTAAGGATCGTTTACTTAAGGTTCTTTCTGTGGTAACTGCCGGTTTGGTATTTTCTGCGGTTGTGATTTTTGTTGCATACAATTTTTTTAATTCACCAAAAGAAAAAATGCAGCAAAGGGAGATTGAACAGTATAAGTTGCAGTATGAGATCTTAAGCGATCGCCTTGATCATATTTCCCGTGTATTGAACGATCTTGAAGATCGTGATGATAATATTTACAGGGTGATCTTTGAAGCTGAGCCTATACCGAGTGCTGTCAGGCAGGCAGGTTATGGAGGTGTTGACCGTTATGCAAGGCTTGAAGGATTTAAGAACTCCGATATTATTACTGAAACAGCTAAAAAGCTTGATAATATTGCTACCCGTATATATGTACAGTCTAAATCATTTGATGATGTATTTAAACTGGCAAAAAATAAGGAAGCGATGCTGGCCTGTATTCCGGCCATCCAACCTGTTAATAATAAGGACCTCAAGAGAATAGCATCTGGTTTTGGATGGAGATCACACCCTATCCTTAAAAGAAGGATCTTTCATTATGGAATTGATTTTACTGCTCCCCGGGGCACAAATATCTATGCTACCGGAGATGGTAAAGTGAAAGAAGCGAAAAGAGCCAGGGGTGGTTATGGAAATCAAATTGTTATTGATCATGGTTATGGATATAAGACCTTATATGCCCATTTACAAAAAATCAAAGTCAGAAGAGGCCAGAAAGTTAAACGTGGCCAAATAATCGGGACAGTTGGTAATACAGGTTTATCTATGGGATCTCACCTCCATTATGAAGTTCATAAAAATGGAAAGAAAGTTAATCCTGTATACTATTTCTACAACGACCTGACTCCTGAAGAATATGATAAGGTAATTGAATTAGCCTCCCGTGATAATCAGGTGCTGTCATAAGAAAATTACTCTAATTTCTAATTGACCTAATTGCTCTAAATAAATCTCAATTTAAAATATCCAATAATTCATTGGAACTTATCATTTCGGATGTGTCATAGATAAATTAATACTATTTCTATATTCCGTTAGGAATAATATATTGGTAGATATATAGAATAACAAAAACCATTGAAGTTCCGTAGGAACGACATATTTTTTTGCTTGACCTTATTCCAAACTGCATGTTCTACAATATTTTGTACCTGACGGCACTTAGCTTACTTAGTGGTCTTATTTTTTACCAACATCGTGTCCCTACGGGATATAATATTTGAGTCTGTTCAAAATATTTGTATCCTTAAATAATTCACACATTTCAATATCCAATAGTAATTTACCGATAACTGATTTCATATTGCCTTTCCCTGATTTAACTTGATTTTAGACTGCCCAATAATTATCTTTGATAAAATCATAATAAGTTAATCAAATCTAAATGCTATGAGAAATTTATGCATTTTAATTGCAGCAGCTTTGATAATGAATACTGGATATACACAAGTGCCTTCAAATTGTGTTGCCCCTTTAAACCTTAAAAATGCTTACGAAATTGATGTTTCTGATTTGGCTATCGGAAGAATGTTTGATATAAAATCAGCAGACACAAATCAAATCACTATTCCTCAAGGCTATAAAGATACTATATGGCATGGCCTTGCTGCAATATACAATTCTTTCACAATTACAGAAAGAGATTCAGTTTTTGATATTTACTGTATTCATAATTATTCATATAAAACTCTTTCACTATTTCATCACATTTATGTAGGTGTTGACCTGAATTATTTGTGGACAAAGCAGTGGAAAAATTTAATAACAACAACATATTATCAAGAATTGGATGATTTACTTTCGAAATATGGCTTTACTATTTATCATTTTTCAACTTTGTATACTCCATCTGCTGCGCTTTATACAGATAAAAATATAAATGTTGCTGCATTATGTGATAGCCTTTTATTGTTGGATGGGATTATTTTTGCGGAACCTCTCAATACCCATTCAGATGGAAATCGTGTTAAGTATGCTAAAATTGGAGACGATCAATTTTTTGATTTCACATTGGCTTGGGGAGATTGCCACTCAGGCTGTATAAATAAACTTAAATGGAAATTTAAGGTGAATTATCCAAATTGTATAGTTTATTATTATGGATCAGATATGTATTT
>JAIOTT010000159.1 GCA_021106655.1 Bacteroidales bacterium | reverse complement strand
CTTTGATAAACGAGATAAATATATACTTTACCAGCACATCACCGTAGGTGATAAATATTGGTGTGACCAAGGGACGACATACCCGACATTGGAAATTAGAAATTGGAAATTGGGATGTTGTTTATTTAGGTTCTTCCAAATTTCAAGTTTCAAGTTTCGAATTTCAGGTTACGGGTTGCGAGTTCGTAACAACAACAATAGAGCAATTGAACCATAGAATCTTTGAGCCAGAAGTTAGGCGAAGCGTCCACGCTTCGCCTTAACAAAGCAATATCGTCTACGCTAAAAATATTTGCATAAATTTTGTATTTTTGTTTATTATAAAACGCCGATAAGGCAGTTATAAAGCAGAATTGTATCTATGATAAATCCAGAAGAAAGCAATATACTCATTTATCAGACTGATAATGGAGAAACGAGGATAGAAACACGCGTTCAGGATGAAACAGTTTGGTTAAACCAAATCCAAATGAGTGATCTCTTTCAAAAGGAACGTAGTGTTATTACCAAGCATATCAACAATGTTTTTAAGGAAGGTGAACTGCCGGAGAAAAGCAATGTGCAAATTTTGCACATTAGTGGCTCCGATCGTCCGGTCAAGTTTTACAGTCTTGATGTAATTATTTCTGTAGGTTACCGCGTAAAATCTCACCGAGGCACACAATTCAGGCAATGGGCTACAGCTCGTTTACGTGAATATCTGATCAAAGGCTTTACCATGAACGACCAGCTTTTAAAAGATGCCGGCGGAGGTAATTATTTCGATGAGTTATTACAGCGTATCAGGGATATTCGTTCATCGGAAAAAGTATTCTGGCGAAAAATACTCGATATTTATGCTACTAGTATAGACTACGACCCTTCTGTTGAGATGTCAGTTAAGTTTTTTAAAACTATACAAAATAAAATGCACTGGGCTGCACATGGGAATACTGCTGCCGAAATTATTTATCAAAGAGCTGATGCTTCCCAACCTTTTATGGGACTTACCTCATTTAAAAGCGCTAAACCAACAAAGAATGAAGCTGCAATAGCTAAAAATTACTTGAACGAGAAAGAAATTAATGTCCTAAACCGCATCGTAACAGCATATCTTGAAATTGCAGAGCTTCAGGCTGTAAATCAAAAACCGATGTATATGAAAGCCTGGATTGAAAGACTGGACGATTTCCTTAAAATGACAGGGAATAGTATTCTTACTCATGCTGGCAAAACTACACATACAAGAGCAATGAATAAAGTTCATAAAGAATATGAAGCATACAATGAACGTATAAAAAATGACTTATCAGAGGTAGAAAGACACTTTATCGATAACTTCGAAAAAACTGCCAAACAATTAAAAATAACTCGGAGAAACAAAAAAACAAGACCATAATCAAAGACACAACGAAAAAGTTGGATCGAGTTTTAAAATGTCGTTTATCAATATATCGCCATAGGCAATTTATTTTGATAGCTTTACGGGAATAAATGATATCAATAAACCTCGTAGAGGTTTCATAATTTTTCTTTTGCATGTTTGCAATTACAAATTGCAATTTATTTGTGACGGAGATGCAATCTCCGCCAAGCAGGGATAATGTATTAATTTGAAAATGAGTTAATTTGAAAATGATTAAAACCGTTACGGGTTGCGGGTTACGGATTATGCGTTAAGAACGTAATTCATAATCTACCTATCCTCTTAGAGGTTTAAAATTCATTTTACGGTTTTGTAATTACAAATTACATTTTATTTGTGACGGAGATGCAATCTCCGCCAAGCAAGGGTTGCGTATCATAAATAAAGCAATGAACCGTTGAATTGAGGTCATTCTCACATACAGGCATTCTCGCATTTAAACATTGAATCCTTAGGCCAGGAAATTATTTCTCGAGTTTACTGATCCTCTCTTCAAGTTTTAATAATCTCTGCTCCAGACCTTCGATAATATTCTGTTGTTCTTTAATTCCTTTTGTCAAAATTGGGATGATACCAATGTAATTTATACCTTTGAACTCCAGGTTCTCATCCAGCTTAGCAATTATATATTCTGATGAGCCTTTGGAACTCCCCGGAAGGATTTGTTTTCTTACTAATTCCGGTAGTATTTTTTCCATATCCTGGGCAATAAATCCATATTGTAAATTATCAGGAAGGTTTAAGGATTTAAACTTCTCATCAGGTTTATTATAGTATGTTACCGGGATTAAATTTTCAATAATAGAGAGTGCAGAATTAATTGGGTTTATATCGGATTTCAGCATTATATCTGAAGGATTGGCAAAAGTACCAATTACCGTTACATCTCCATTAAAGAAGCCTGCATAATTAGTACCTCCATTAAGTGCTTCACTATAAATCCCGAGGTTTGTACCGGAAGTTATTGAAGATGCTCTTGCAGAAACGCCATAATTGTCACCGGCTGTGCTATCGCCCCATTCTGAATAAGCACCAACAGAAATATTGGCAAGTTCAGAACTACGTGCTGAAGCATTAACTGCATAATTATAACCAACAGTATCATAATAATCAACAAACCCACCAACAGCTACATTAAAAGCTCCGCTATCTGCTATACCATAAACACCGGTATTCACACCATCAGAAAGCCCATGAGAGTGGGCCTCAAATGCACGGTTGGTACCATTAGTTCCATGCAGCCTGCAAGAGACTCCACGGAATCTTTGCCCACTGGTATTACCTCCCACTACATCGAAGATAGTGCCATATGGTTTGTTAATACTAACAGTATCTTTAATTTCCAGCTTATGGCCCGGAGCAGATGATCCTATTCCAACGTTGCCATTATAATATATTCCCTTATTGTTTTTCTTCCAGTAGGAATCTTCTGAGGTCAGTGAATGTAATGCATACGGAACAGAGAGCAGCTGAGAAACTCCTGATAAGATATAACTTGCACCTCCATTAATATCAACTTCGGTACTGATGAAGTGTTTTGAGGCTGACCAGTCTATTGCTGTAAAATCTCCACTTAATATTACTCCTGATCCTATAGTAAGGTTGACCAGGCCAAAATTATTCGTTGTTGCCTGATGAGTTTCGGAGTAAGCAACTGCACCTGAAATACTGTCTTTTAGAATATCAATCTTCAGGCTGATAGTATGATTGGTGACAATTGCCCCATTAGTATCTCTTACCACTGCCTGGTAATTAAAAGCTTGTGGTGATTGTGCAATCAATGCAATAGTTGTCAGGATAATCACGAAGCTTAAGGTCAATTTTTTCATAATGATGGTTTTTAGTGTATAGCTATTTTATTTTTTAAAAAAGGTATAAAGATAAGAAAAATATAGCTTGAAGCAATAATTAGCAAAATTGCATTGGTTGTTTACTCTTTGTGTGGGGAAGTAGATATGAGATTGTGAGACACAAGATATGAGATAATTTGAAAATGTGTTAATTTGAAAATCATTGTTGTCCGGTTAAAGTTAACAGATTCTTCGCTTCGCTCAGAATGACAGGGTCTCTCAGACTTATTAAGAGAGGAGGTGTTGGTTGGCGGCTTCGCCGCCAACCAACACCTCCTAAAAGACATAAACGCTTGTCATTCTGAGCGAAACGAAGTGAAGCGAAGAATCTATGATGCATTTTATTTAGTTTACCGGACAGTAGTGATTTGAAAATTTGAAAATGATTAAAACCGTCACGGGTTGCGAGTTACGGGTCACGGGTTACGAGTAGCGAGTTACGGGTTGCGAGTTCGTAGCATTTATAATTTGACAATTGTTCAAACCTGAAGCCTGAAACCTGAAACTAAGATTTACCAGCACTAGTGTAGTGTATCTGACCACAACATTTTTTAAATTTCATTCCGCTACCGCAAGGACAAGGGCTGTTTCTACCTACGCTTAGTTTCTTTTTATTCAGATTTCTCGAAATCATGGACTGATTAAAGATTTGCTCCAGTAGCTTATAAAGCTCAGGGTGATTTTTGGCAAGTAATTTTGGTTTTTCAAAAAAATATTCGCTGACAACAGCAAAGAATTCAACCCGATTGGTTCCTCCATATGGATTTATATCTGACTTCTTAGCATAAATATCTTCAATTTTTGTATTTATAAGTTCTAACCAGGGAATAGTATACTGTCTTTCCATTAATAATGATGGTATTCCATCAATTGAACCATCTAACTTATCGATCAGATGAACAAATTCATGAATAGCTGTATTTTTCTTATCAGATTCGTTTGCAAAGCCATGATGTAAGGCTGGTTTTGAAAGAATCATTTTGCCTTCCATGTATCCGGTACCAACTATGCCAAGAATGCTCCTACCCGCCCCTTCAGTTTCGAATTTTTCATTGAACATGTCAGGATAAAGTAAAACTTCATGAAGGTTGGTATATCTCCATTCAGGAAATTCGAAGATAGGAATTACAGCACTTGATGCTATCAGTAGTTTGTCGGTTATATTCACGCTTACACTTATTCCTGTTATTCGATGATTCAACAGAAATTCTTGAATTTTAAATTCAAATCGCAATTTTTCTTCATCGGATAAGGTATTGTAGAAGGCTACTTTCTCGACAAGTATTACCCTCCATTCCTGTAAAAAGGGAGAATCCGGTATAATCCAACTATTTTTGGTCCACAGTTTTCTTATGATCAAAAAGAGAGCAACTACAAAAAAAAGTATAACAATGTAAATCATAAGTCTAAAATTGTTTTTTGAATAAAGCTAATATCTACGGCATGTGATATGAGACTATTTGATAATGTGATAATATGCTAATGAGATAATATGAAATTCGAAATTTGAAATTAGTGTCCGCAAGTTAACAGGTTCATATAATATTTGCTATTCGATTGTTCAAATGCACGTCAATCGATTATTCGGTCAATCTCCCTAATCTTTCAGGCATCGAACAGAAAAACCACTTTGCTTAATGAAGCTATCTCTGAACACATGACTGCTATCATAATCCATACGCCGTCCCCATGCTTCGGCAGTATTGCTTTCGGAAGAACTCCACCAGTAACCATAATCTCCTACAAAATTGAATGGTCCAAAGCTGAAACGTGCTCCACCTGGAAGGGCGGTAAAGCCACTTTCGTTGGTTGCAGCGGTATTAGGACTGGCCCAATGACTTGTGCCGGTTTCTTTTAATATACCACCTGCCAGGCTTTCACCTTCAAGAAAATCGGTAAGGATTATCCATTCAAGATTAGTAGGAACATGCCAGCCTGTGGGGCACAGATTAGATGTATTCACTGTATACCAGTTATACAATGCACCGTATGGATTTTTGTGTGCAGCTTCATTATTTTCATACCAGCAATAAGCTGAAGTTGTCAGGTTTTCCCAAGCTGTACTACCTGTAACCAAAGGTATGTCTGTTGTATCGTTGTATTTAGTTACTTTCAGGTTTTCTACCAGCCATGTTTGCGTGCCGATAGTTACTATATTGTAAACATTACCATCTATGTCGGTTACAGTTGGAGGAGGGGGGGCAACATTATTGTCATCATCTTTATTACAACTAAAGGTAAGCAATATCAATAATCCCATTGCAATGAATAAGTGGCTGAAAAGTCTGATTTTCTTTTTCATGATTGCTGTTATTTTTTCTCAGAGTTCAATGGTTCAAAGGTTTACAGGTTCGAAGGTTTGCAAATTTATGAAATAAACTCTCAATCGCCATTCGAATGCTCGTTTGTTCGTTTGTTCGAGTATTCCATCAGTCTTTCACACAGCGAATAGAAAAACCCCTTTGTTTCATATAGCTGAGCCTGCTTACATCAGTAATACTGTTTTGTATTTTACGATACCATGCCCCACCCGTACCATCTTCGGTAGAGCTCCACCAGTTACCATTCTCACCAATATTGTAGAATACTCCATCGAAATTACGGTAGCCACCCGGAAGGGCTGTAAAGCCGTTTTCATCAGTTGCCCCTATATTAGGGCTGACCCAATGGTCTGTCCCGATCTCTTTTAATTTACCACCTGCCACATTTTCGCCTCCAAGAAAATCGATCAATTCTGTCCATTCAACATCGGTGGGTACATGCCAGCCAGTGGGGCATAACATGCCTGTATTCACCGTGTACCAGTTATACAATGCACCGTAGGTATCTTTGTATGTATCTTCATCATTATCGTACCAGCAATAAGCAGGTGTTGTAAGAATTTCCCATGTAGTACCTGTAACCAAAGGAATAACTGTGTCATTGTTGTATTTAGTTACCTTCAGGTTTTCTGCCATCCACGTTTGGGTGCCTATGGTTACAATATTATAAACATTACCCTCCACGTCTGTCATAGTTGGTGGCGGATCCGGGACATTATCTTCATCCTTATTACAACTGTAGCTAAGCATTATCAATAATCCCATGGCAAAGGATAAGTAAATAAAAATTCTGTTTTTCTTTTTCATAGTTGCTATGTTTATTTAATTAGTAAAACGACAAATATCATGTGCTTTTTTTTGATTATAATAAAGCCATAAAATATCCATTAAAGTTAATATTTTTTCCTTGTCAATACAGATTTTAAACAGATAGTAATAATATTAAGTGTTTTATACGTAGAAAGTAAGGTTAGCGTTTCAAACAATCTCAAGGCCGGGTAAACTAACAAGAATGACATATCACAACATCTCATTTTACAATAAATTTTGAGTGATGAATTAGATTAATCTCCTGTATTTCAACTTTGAAAATTTATTTTATCTTTGCTAACAGATTATCATATGCATTTAGACTGTTTGTAATAAGTTTAATCAATTGAATAAAAGAACTATAATATTTATCCAACTCCTTTCCTTAATAATAGTTTTATTATTTACTAATGTAGGCAATGCTCAGAACAGAGCAATCGACAGTCTTAAAGCCGAGCTTTCCTATACAAAAGACCTTGATTCAGAGATTAGATTATTAGTAAGAATTGGAACTAATTATTCTGAAATTAATCTGGATTCAGCACACCTTTATCTAATGAAAGCTGAAAATAAATTGGGAGAAAGCTCCAATTCTTTTCTTAGCGGCGAATATCATCAGGCATATGGTATATATTTAAGGCAAGCTGGAAAATTAAATGAGGCAATCAATCAATTTAAATACAGTATTAGCTTGTATAAAGAAGTTGATAGTTTATCAGGAATTCAATTTACATATAACTTCATAGGAACTTGTTTTTATGAATTGCACTTGTATGATTCAGCCATATATTATCATCAGTTAGTTACACAAATGATTGATATTACAAGTAGTAGTACGGATAAGTTAGCAATGCTAGGCGCAAATTACAATAATTTAGCAAATGTTTATTCTGACCTTAATGATAATAAGAAAGCGTTAAGTTATTATTTGAGAGCACTAGCCATATTCAAGAAGATAAAACAGTATCAGAAAGTCGCAGTTGCTCTGGATAATATTGGACAAATTAACCTCAATATTAAGAACTTTGAAAAAGCTATAACGTTCTTTAAGGAAGCGATAGATTTTAATCAAAAGAGCGGCAATATTTATAATCTTTGCAGCAATTACAACAATCTCGGTTTGGCTTACAAAAGACTTGATGATTATGATAGCTCCATTTATTACTATACAAAAGCTGTAAACTTATCTGAGGAATCTGGTTTTACGGTTAAGATTGCACAATCAAACCATAACCTGGGATCATTTTACATTAAAATTGATAAGTATGACCTTGCATTAACACATTTGGAAAAGTCACTTAATATATGCAAAGAGTTAGAGTATGTTCCTGGTGAAATACTCAACCTTTTGAGTATTGGCAGAGCTTATGCGAAATTAAGACAATATAAATCTGCTGAAACATACCTACTTGAAGCTTTAAAGCTGGAGGAAAGTTATAATCGGATTGACGTTATTGCAAATATATATGGGGAACTTTCTCTAATATATGAAGAGTCCGGCAAGTTTAAAAAAGCTGTTGAATATTATAAATTAATTGAAGCTGTTAAAGATAGCTTGTACGATATTGAAAAAGTTCAGCTGCTAAATGAACTCCAGGCAAAATATGATTTAGAGCAGAAAGATCTTGAGAATTTGCAATTAAAGAAGCAAAACGAAATAAATAAATTAATTATAACACGCCAGAAGTTTGTGATGATTGCATCATCATTTATCGTAGTATTATTATTAGTGATATTTATTATATTCATTGTTAACAGAGTTAATAGAAAAAAACAGCTTATTCTGCTTCAGAAAAAAAACAAAACGATTGAGGAAAAATCGCTTGAGCTAAAGAAATCTAACTATACGAAAGACAAACTCTTTACTATTATTGCTCATGATTTGAGGAGCCCCTTCAATTCCTTGCTTGGTTTTTCTTCCCTACTAGATCAAGAAGTTGAATCAGGTAACTATGAGGATCTCCCAAACTACACAAAACAATTATTAAACAGTTCGGAAAAGGCTTATGATTTGGTTGATAATCTGCTTAATTGGGCTAAATCGCAACAAGATAATATTGAAATAAAACTTATTTCAGTTTCGCTAACTGATATGATTGATGAGGCTACAGATGTGTTGATATCTATGGCTAAAGCAAAACAAATTAAAATCGTAAAAACTATTGTTCCCGGCACTATGGTTTATACTGACTCAAACATGATGATGGTTATTTTGCGTAATTTAATAAACAACGCTATAAAATATAGTTTTAAAGGAGGTAAAATAGAGATTGGATGTATTGAAAAAACTGATCACTTTGTTATTTCTGTTAAAGATAATGGCATAGGAATTGAGCCTGACTTAAAAGATAATCTGATTAAAAATAATATCAGTCATACTACTTTAGGCACTGAAAATGAAAGTGGATCTGGCTTAGGTTTATTACTTATTAAAGATTTTGTTAAAAGACTCGGAGGAGAAGTTTGGATTGAGAGCATTCCTGAAAAAGGATCCACATTCAGCTTTACATCTTTTCAACCGACGAAAGGCAATGTAAAATAGAAACACGAACCTTTTCCTATTTCTGACTCCAACCACATTTTTCCACCTAAGAGTTCAGTTAGTTTTTTTGATACAGATAATCCAATTCCTATCCCTTCATATCTTCTGGTATAAGTATCATCACCCTGACGGAAAATTTCAAAGATATACTTCTGCTTATCCTTAGAAATGCCAATGCCAGTGTCTTTAACGTAAAATTTTAAACACGATTGATCATCCATGATTTCCGGAGCATATCCATACTCTATATATCCTTTGTTTGTAAATTTTAATGCATTTTTTAACAGGTTAATAAGTATTTGATTCAGCCTTCGACCATCGGTAAAGGCCATAATATTCTTATCATCTTTAGGAGCTTTATAACTAATTTCAATATTTTTTTTATCCGCCTGACCCTGCTCTGATTTTAGGAAATTTTGAAGATTACGCATAAATGCACCAATCAAAAAATCTTCTTTTAGTATCTTTATTTCACCTGTTTCTATAAGTGAAATATCAAAAATATCCTCAACTAGTCCCAATAAATGTTTGCCACTATTATTTATAGTTTCAACAAAATCCAAAACCTCCTCTTTAGGTGTATCTTTATCAATTATTTCAGAAAAACCAATAACGGTATTCAGAGGCGTGCGGAATTCATGCGACATAGTACCTAAAAATACAGACTTTAATCTGTCAGACTCCTTAGCTTTTCCCAAAGCAGATTTTATATCCTCCTCAGCTTTTTTCCTGCCAATCGAAACACTTATCTGGTCAGACACAAATTCCAGCAATTCCAGATCGGATTGCTTATAGGCATCTTCATCATCATAACTCTGAACAACCAAAACACCAATAACCTTTCCTTCAACTTTAAGTGGAACACCAAGCCAAATTCTTGACAATTTGCCAATTAGTTCAATTTCTCCTGATTCCTCCAGATTATTTATCACATGAGCTGTGGCCAATAATGGTTTTTTTGTTTTGATAACATAGGCAGTAAGTGTTTTCCCAGCGGGAAAAGAAGTTAGTTTTTCACCTTGATCGGCAATATACGGCAGATTTATCGAATCTGATTTTTCATCATATAATGCTATGTAGAAGTTGGTTGTATCAATGAGATATCCTAATTGCTTGTGAATTAATTTGATTAATTCATTAAGATTACTACTCGTCGTTGCAGCATTTGAAATATTATACAAGGCTTGCCTGATATGTTCTGCCCGTTTACGTTTGGTAATATCAGTTAAAGCACCTACTATTGTCTTTGCTTTACCTTTCTCAACTACAGGTGCTTCACGAACTTCAACCCACACTTTTCTACCGGTTTTATGTACTAATTCGAGTTCATAAGTTGGCTGTGGCTTGCCTGTCCTGATTGCCTTTTCTGTATGTTCAAAACCAATTTTATTAACGGGATTGTCCGAGACCAGTCCTCTCCATTTTATCATTACATCTTCGGTTTCATATCCAAGAATTTTTTTTACCTGTGGACTTTGATATATGTTTATATTTTCTGATGTATGAGAATAAAATAAATTTGTACTGTTATCTAAAATATTTCTGAGTTTTTCTTCGCTTTTCTTTAATTTTTTTTCAGCTTTTTTATGCTCAGTGATATCAACTGCCACCTTAACATAATTAG
>JAIOTT010000453.1 GCA_021106655.1 Bacteroidales bacterium | reverse complement strand
TTTTTAGTAAAATCCATATTAATGTAATATAACATCAGGCATACACCCATTAATACCAGATGAAATGCTTTAATGTTTTTACTGTATATCAGAACAATTGCAAAAAACAAAATCAGGTAATCTAGTAAGCTTTTTAGATGAAAATTCTCCTCCCGCGAAAAGGAGTACTTCCAGAAAGCGAAAACTGATAGCAGAAGGAGGCCATAGAGAAAAAATACTCGTTTATCCTTTATGAAAAAAGGTAAAAGGAGAAAGATCAAAATAAATAGAATGACGATAAACCAATTATTGTATGGATGTAATGCTACAGCTGAAGAGTTCCCTTTGATCAGTTGGAATGTCCCATAAAAGTAATCTAATATTCCCAAAAAGTTGCCATATAATAAAATCCATATAAGCAGAAAAAGTAATGATGAACCAAACAAGAAAATTATCGCCGACCTGAAGCTACGTTTATCATAATAGTCAAGTACCAGGAATGATAAAATAATCAACAACGAAGTGATACCAAGAGATGCCTTGATCAGGACTCCCAAAACAGTAAAAAATATGGCAACAAAAAACCAAATGCCATTCTGTTTTTTCTCTTTGCAGATAAGTAAGGAAATAATGATTATTCCAAATAATGTAAGGTCAAACGCTACTAACTGGGATAATATTAAAACAATAAAGAAATGAAACATCCACTTTTGTGGATTAATTAATTTCCCAAGATAAAGCAAAAGAAAAGCAAACAATAAGCGCATAACAGACAATATCAAAATTGCATATCCAAGGTTATTTCCCAAGGGCAATGGCGCTTTTAAAAAGCCCAGCGGGCCATAGGTAAATATGACATCAACACCAATTTGTATTCCATTTGCAAAAAAATAGTTAAATGCATAATTTGCCGGGCCATCAAGTCCTGTTTCAAGTACAGGTGATAGTTTCGGAAAGCTTATCAGAAATATAATTATAGTTAGAGATACTATTTTAAGGATCTCTCTAATTTCGGTTTGATGTCTTGATTTATGTTTTGTAAGTACTGCCAATTTTCAAATTTTCAAATTCTCACATTATCTAAATTTCTCCTTAACCATCTCGTAATTCCTCTGTATCACCTCATTTTCAGGTACATTCTCCAGCGATATCCTGTAGTACTCCAACGCTTTATCGTAATCCTTCAGGAAATGGTGTATCATTCCAATATTTCCATAAACCCTATAATAGCTAATATCAATAGCAAGTATGCGGTTATAGTGCTCCAGGGCAATATCATATTCTCCATCAATATGATAAATTGTTCCAAGATTATTCAAGGCATCAAGATGATGATCATTTAAAGATAATGTTTTTTTATATGACTCTATTGCACTTTTTTGATCACCATAAGCCATGGATATTATTCCATCCATATACCACACTTCTGGCTCATCAGGGAAATCATTAAGCAATTTACGGATTTCCACTCTTGCATTGTTCATCACTTCCCGGTTATCCCTGTTCTCGTTTGCCTTTTTGTACATAATCTCAACATAACTCATGCGTGCCCGAAAAGAATGCGTTTTACCATAATCACCGATGGTCACAGTTTGATCATTTTTCCATTGTTTACTTTCGGAATATGAATAAACTGAAAAAACCATAAATAGTATTGAAAATAATATTATTGATCCGGTTTTAAACTTTGGTTTAGCTGCGTCAAAGTTTATTTTAAGTACTTTTCCTGCAATGATCATTATGGCTATACAAAATGCAAATGAAGGGATAAAAAGAAATCTATCACTCATAGTTGACCCTATATAAAAAAAGATATTACTAACCATTGAGAAGGTCAATAAATAGAATAATATTAGAAATGAAAAAATATTTTTCTTTTTAAAACCTGCCAGAGCATAGATTAACATTGCCAGGTAAATCAGAAATGAAATGATTGCTAAGACAAAAACAGTATTATCCATTTCAAAATGACCATATGAATAGTCCCAGAGCAAAGGGTATGGAAATATCAATAATTTAAGGTAGAGGAGTAAAATATAAAAAGCCACTGCATAGCTTTCAAAAAATCCATCGTATATCAATAAAGCATTATTCACATAAGTGAGTTCTGCGCCCCGCCCTGTGATTACAATATACCTTACAACCAGGAATACTGCCAGCATAATAACATATGGCAGAATTAAACGTGAAATTTCCTTTAGCTTTATGTTTTTGAAAAAATACAAAAACAATGGGATGATCAATATATAGATAAGGGCATTTTCTTTTGAAAACAGGGATAAGACATAAAACAGAACACTGAAAATCCAATAGAGAACTTTCTTGACATCATAATATTTAAACAGATAAATAATCGATAGAACAAAAAATAAAAAACTAAATATTTCATCCCGTGATTTAATATTACTTACAACTTCAGTATGTAAAGGGTGAATAATAAAAAGAGTAGTAATGAAAACACTCAGTAGTTTATTTTTGTCCGGGAAAATAAATTGAGATAGGAGAAAATAGATCAGCAAAGATAAAATCGTATAAAACAAGATATTAAAAAAATGATGCACTGCAGGTTTAAGTCCGAAAATTCCAATTTCAATTGCGTAGGACATTAATGGAATCGGGCGATAGGCAGTTCCTTCCTTGTTATCCACATATC
>JAIOTT010000145.1 GCA_021106655.1 Bacteroidales bacterium | reverse complement strand
AATAGCAAGGCTTAAAAACTATGCATTCGTATTTGATAAGTCCGCAGGCCCAACAGTATTATTTGCTGATTCAAAATATGATATTTCGGACGATGTTCTCAGAAAAGTGGGAAGCGTTCTTAAAAGCGTTAAAAAAACAGTTAAGGATAGTGGTTATATGCCAAAAGTAAAAGTTGACGGGGAAGATGTTGTAAAAGACAGATAATAAATTTCTTTGAATCAATAATTATTATATATTTGCGAAAATAAAAAAAATAAATAGATATGAAAAATGTAATTAAATCGGTTCTGATTATTAGCTTGATTTGTTTCTCTGTTTCAGTTAATGCTCAGACAAAACCCAAATTTGGTCATGTTGATTTTGCAAAATTGTATAGCCTCATGCCCGGTCAGGACTCTGCTCAGATAGAATATCAGGAATTTGCACAATCTCTTAAAAATACTCTGGATGCAATGCAAGCCGAATTAGAAAGTAAATATCAGGATTATCAGACAAGCGTTAATACATTGTCTGCTATAATAAGATCAACTAAAGAAAAAGAAATACAGGACCTGCAAGGAAGAATTGAAGAATTTCAAATGTCAGCTCAGCAGGAACTGCAAAATAAAGAAGGGGAGTTAACAAAACCTATTATTGATAAAGCCAGCCAGGCTGTTAAAGAAGTTGCTGAGGAGAATGGATATACCTATATCTTTAATAGCTCCGAAGGGATGCTTTTATATTCGGATCCCGGGGATGATGTGCTCTCCCTTGTGAAAAAAAAATTAGGAATTGAATAGAAATTAAAAACCATCTGAAAAGATGGTTTTTTTTTGCTGTAAATTATTGTTATGTGGAAATAAAATTATTAGTACTTTTGCCTCCTCTAATTAAGATTAAGATTAAATAAAAATGAAATATACAAAAGAACAGCTGATTGAGATTTTAGGAAATGTTCTTTATTTTCCGAAAGGCAAGGATATTGTTTCTCTGGATATGGTAAAAGATATCAATATCAAAGGAAATGTGATAAAATTTTTCATTGAAATGCCAAAAAAGGAAGAGAAGAACTCAGCTCCTTTAATTCAGAATTGTGTCAGAACTATAAAAGCAAAGCTTGGTGATGATGTGGAGATCGAAGGAAATATTTCTATTGACTTTCCTGATGAAGAAAAACTACTTGAAGGTGCAAAAAATATCATTGCTATTGCATCAGGAAAAGGTGGAGTTGGAAAATCTACTGTTGCAGCCAATCTGGCAATTGCTCTTGCTAAACTTGGGAAAAAAGTAGGCTTAATTGATGCCGATATTTACGGGCCTTCTGTTCCTTTAATGTTCGATTTACTTGATAGCAAACCAAATGTTACATCAGTTGATGGAAAAACAAAAATTCTTCCAATTGAAAAATACGGGATTAAGGTTCTTTCAATAGGGTTTTTTGTTGATCAGGATACTGCATTGATGTGGAGAGGACCTATGGCTTCAAATGCATTAAACCAATTGTTTAAAGATACGGAATGGGGCGAACTCGATTATTTTATTGTTGATCTTCCACCCGGAACAGGAGATATTCATTTAACTCTTGTCCAGTCACTTGCTGTTACCGGAGTTATTATTGTTAGTACTCCTCAGGAAGTAGCCCTTGCTGATGCACGTAAGGCTTTTGGAATGTTTACACAGGAAAATATTGATGTTCCTATCCTTGGCCTGGTTGAGAATATGTCGTATTTTACTCCTGCTGAACTTCCTGATAATAAATATTATATCTTTGGTAGGGAAGGTGCAAAGAGACTTGCTGAAAAATCACAAGTGCCATTTCTTGGAGAAATACCACTGCTTCAAAGTGTTTGTGAATCAGGTGACAATGGAAGGCCAGTTGCACTTGACGACAATTCACCAATTGGAAATGCATTCACTAAAATTGCTAAGAACCTTATATAATCGCATTTAAATTTATTATTGTTAATCAAAATAGCTAAAATTATGAGTCAAAATAATGATCCGGAATTGAAAAAGAAAGTTTTAAATGTACTCGAGCAGATAAGACCATACCTTCAGGCTGATGGTGGAGATTTGCAATTTGTGAATATTACCGAAGATATGGTTGTTAATGTTGAATTGCAGGGTGCATGTGGTTCATGTCCTTATAGCACAATGACACTAAAAAATGGTGTTGAAGGAGCTATGAAAAAAGCAATTCCGGAAATCAAATCTGTAGAAGCTGTTAATATATAGTCTTAAGCAGATATCTTCTTGTTAAATTCTTTGTTAGTGCTGAACTGATATTTTTAGCTTAGATACCGGGCAACTATGGGTATTCTTCTTCCCATACCAAATGCTTTTTTCGATACTCTTAGTATTGGAGGTGTTTGATGCCTTTTGTACTCGTTAGTGTTAACCAGTTTTAATATTCGTTCAACAACTTCTTTCTCAAATCCCATATTAATTAATTCCGATGGACCTTTTCTTTGTTCAATATATTGATATAGTATTGTATCAAGAGTTTCATAATCAGGAAGAGAATCAGAATCTTTTTGATTCGGCCTTAATTCAGCCGAAGGGGGTTTTTGGATTGTATTAACAGGGATGATAACCTTATCTTTGTTAATATAATGAGCAAGCTGAAATACCTCAGTTTTATAAACATCACCCAAAACTGAAAGTCCACCACACATATCCCCATATAAAGTTCCATATCCAACTGCAGCCTCACTTTTGTTGGAAGTATTTAGCAAAATATAACCAAATTTGTTTGAAAGAGCCATTAAAATTATGGCACGTAATCGTGCCTGAATGTTCTCTTCTGTAACATCGAATTTTAATCCGGTAAAATATGGATCCATTGTATGTTCAATGCTTTTAAATGCTTCTTCAATTGAAATAACTTCATAAGGCGATCCTGTATTCCTTACCAGTTCTAGAGCGTCATTAACCGAATGATCAGATGAGAATTGTGAGGGAAGTAAAACTGCTTTTACGTTTTTGCTGCCCAGAGCTTTAACTGCAAGTGCAAATGCAACGGCAGAATCAATACCCCCTGAAAGACCAAGTATTGCTTGGTTAAAACTCAATTTTTCAAAATAGTTTTTTATTCCCATTATCAAGGCATCATGGATCAATTCTATTTTGTTGTATGATTGTAATGAGGAATTTTTTGGGTTGGGCGTAATTGGTTTCGACATCTCATCGATATCAATTATCTTAAAATCTTCTTCAAAATACTTTAGCTCTTCATAAACTTCTCCTTGTGCATTCATTGCCATCGATCCACCATCAAATAGTAGTTCAGTTTGTGCTCCGACATGATTTACATATAATAACGGAAGCTTATATTGTTTTGCATTATGTGCCAGTACTTCTTTACGTTCATTTGCCTGTGAATAATGGAAAGGTGAAGCGGCAATGTTAATAATTATATCAGGAGATTGCCCCGAAAGTTCATCCATTGGTGATATTGTGTATAATGGATGTTCACCTGTATACCATAAGTCTTCACAAATTGTTATTGCAAGCTTAGTGCCATCCAGATCAACTATCTTAAATGTATTATTAGGTTCAAAATATCGGTATTCATCAAAAATGTCATAGTTAGGAAGTAATGTTTTGTTATGGATGGATTGAATTTTACCATTCTCAATAAATATTGCAGAATTATATAGCCGTTTACCTTTATTGTTTGTGTTAATAGTTGGAGATCCTATGATTGCTGCAATGTCATCACATTCTTTAGCAATGTCATCAATACCTGAATAGCATTTTTCAATAAAATCATTAAACTCCAGGAAATCTCTTGGAGGATAACCGGAGATGGCGAGTTCAGAAAAAATTATCAGGCGGGTATTTGCCAGCTTTGCCTTGTGTATTGCCTCTTTGATCTTTTTTATATTGTTTTCAAAGTGGCCAATATGATAATTTATTTGTGCTAATGCTATTTTCACTTAAAAAAGTACTCCCAGATTAAATTCTATATAATTAGAAATGGCATTTTCTTTAATTGTTGTATCAATGGTATTTTTACCATTAAGGATATCAGAAAATCCATTA
Organism: Bacteroidales bacterium; assembly: GCA_021106655.1. Lineage (GTDB taxonomy): Bacteria > Bacteroidota > Bacteroidia > Bacteroidales > SMBSF77 > SMBSF77. The sequence goes on along the minus strand of JAIOTT010000145.1, from coordinate 6,363 downwards.
TTAAACACTATTTCGAACAAGAGAAAAGTAGAGCCACCAAGAGAGTATTGAAATCCTGCTCCAACTATCAGAGATTCCCTCATAAATGTAATATCATCCTGGATGTTGTTTTCAGTCTCCGCCTCAACATTAAATACATCCTTGGATTTTGCTCTGAGGTTAAAACTGGTCCCAAGACCGATCTTTCCGTAATATGTAATATACCCAATTTGTTTTGTTCTCATTTTTAAGCAAATAGGAATCTCGAGATATTGGAGGTTATATTTTCTTTGAAGAATACTCTCAACCGAATCCTGAACATATGGATATTTTAATTTACCGTTATTATAGGCCACATTGAAACCTGTATTAATTGCATAATTAGACGAAATATTAAATTCGGTAATAAACCCCCAATTAAACCCAATAACTGACCCTTCTGATGAATAACTTTTAGCATCAGGTTTAATCCAACCCAGATTTGGCCCTGCTTTAATTCCAAATTGTATTGATGGCAAATCATCCTGTCCCTTAACATAAGATGGAAATGAAAGTAAGATCACTAGTCCAAGAATAATATATTTTTTTATAAGCATAATTAATGATTTGAATGAAACAACATTAAGTTATTTAACAGCAATGATTATCATCTTCTGTAGTAATACAAAAGTAAATAATCTCACTGAGTTTATGTATCAAATTTTTTAATAATTTTTACTGTTTTATTTTTATGGTTGTTTATATTGAATTAATTTTAATTTTGCATATGGTTGAATTGTTAAATTAAAAACTAATAAGCATGAAAAAATTAATTCTGTTTTTTGCAATAGCATTTCTTAGTGCTGGTGTGTATGCACAAGTACCTGTTTCCTTTGGCCCAAAAGTTGGTTTTACAACATCTAAACTTACAACTGATTTGTCAGGTTATAAGGAAGATGTCAAGAATGGGTTTCAGGCCGGAGCTTTTGTGAGGGTGAAACTTAAAAAGTTCTATTTACAGCCGGAGATTTATTATGGTGTTAAAGGAGGGACTATAGATACCGCTAATTTTAATTATGATGTTGATCTTAATACTCTTGATGTTCCAATTTTAGTCGGGTATAGGGTATTAGGTAAAAATGCATTTAATTTCAGGATCTTTGCCGGCCCGGTTGCTTCATTCATTGTGAATAAAAAGATAAGCCTTAACGGAAATGAATTAGCTGAGGAAATAGCTGACAAATCCATCAAGGATGCAATCTGGGGTATGCAGATGGGTGCAGGGATAGACCTGCTTATATTTACTCTTGATGTTCGTTATGAGCTTGGTGTGAATGATATAGGTAGTGATGATTCAGGTATGGAACTGAAAAGCAATACATTCGTTATTAGCTTAGGCTGGAAAATACTTTAGCTCTAATTTTATTTGGTATTTGAAATACGCATAGCCATTAAGCTGTGCTGCTTTTGATATTATGCTTTATGAAACAAATTGAATTTATGAAAAGATATATTATTCTGATATCATTCCTTATATCCTCCATGTTGATTTCATGCAGTGGTGATGGCAAAAGTAAACTTCATGTGGATGTTTCAAAAGTTAATATTGAAGATATTAAGATAAAAAGATATGGCAAAGATTTATTTGCTGTAGATCCGGATAATATTAAAAAGGGTTTAGATTCGTTGTCAGAAAAATATTATTTTTTCCTTGGAGGGAATATCGATGATACTTTAAACCTGATTCAGATAAAATCATATATCACAGATCCTTATCTAAAGGAAATCTTTTCAGAGAGCATGAAGAAATACCCTAAACTTGATGAGTTAAATGAGAACCTGACTAATGCTTTCAGGCATTATAGGTATTATTTCCCGGATCAACAAATACCATCTGTCTATTCTTATATCTCAGGGCTTGATTTTGAACATCCACTTAGGTTAATTGATACAGTTATGATCATTGCACTTGATATGTATCTTGGCAAAGATGCAAAGTTTTATAAACAAATTGGCTTACCTGTATATAAAACCACTTATCTGGATGAGGACTATATTACTCCTGATTGCATGAAGGAAATAGCGAGAGAAAAAATTTCATTTGATGTTTCGGGAAAAACTTTATTGGAGCAAATGATCTATCATGGTAAAATACTTTATTTTGCTGATGCAATGTTGCCTGATTTACCCGACGAGACAAAGATCAAATATACAACTGACCAGCTAAAATGGTGTCAGCAAAATGAATCTATTGTTTGGAGTTTTTTTATTGATCAGCAATTATTATATTCAAAAGATTTAGCTGCTATTAGTAAGTTTTTAAATGACGGGCCATTTACTGCTGGACTATCAAAAGAATCCCCAGCAAGGCTTGGATACTGGATAGGGTGGCAGATTGTTCGAGCATATATGGGCAATAACGATTTGAGTCTGAAGGATCTTATTGACCAGAATGATGCTCAAAAAATACTTTTAGAATCTTCTTACAAACCAGGAAAATAATTTTTTCTAAATTTTCGATTACCTTTTTCTGAAAAAACATACTAAGAGGTGTTAGGTCGATGTTATGGAGGGGGCCAGGGCTTAGGTTAAGATCGGAGCTATTCATCTTTAGTGTGTTCATCAGGATTTTTTCCTTTGCCTTCGCCTCAGCCATTTATTAATGCAAAAGCATTAACTGAATGATACTGAAAATATGTTAGTAAAAACTTATGGAAGTGCACTGTATGGTATTAATGCAATAACAATTACAGTTGAGGTAAATATCGATAATGGGATACAGTTTTTCATGGTTGGGCTCCCTGACAGTGCTGTTAAAGAAAGCCACCAAAGGATAGAAGCTGCTTTGAGAAATAATGGCTTTAAGATCCCCGGAAAAAAGATTGTAATAAACATGGCTCCTGCAGATATTCGCAAGGAGGGATCCTCATATGATCTTACCATTGCTATTGGTATACTGGCAGCATCTGAGCAAATTAAAAGTGATGAGATCAGTGATTACATAATAATGGGAGAACTTTCTCTTGATGGAAGTATGCAGGCAATGAAAGGAGCACTTCCAATTGCTATTGAATCAGCTAATCAGGGTTTTAAAAAAATAATCCTTCCAATGCAAAATGCACATGAAGCTGCAATAGTTGATAAGCTTGAAGTTTATGGAGTAGAAAATATCAAGGATGTTATTGATTATTTTAATAAAAAGATAGACCTGGAGCCGCTGATAATTGACACAAGAAAGGAATTTTATTCGCGTATTGATGATTATGAGTTTGATTTTTCAGATGTCAAAGGCCAGGAAAATATTAAAAGGGCGATGGAAATTGCTGCGGCTGGTGGCCACAACGTGATTCTTATCGGACCACCCGGATCTGGCAAAACTATGCTTGCAAAGAGATTGCCATCAATTTTGCCTCCCTTAAACCTTCATGAAGCCTTAGAGACTACCAAGATACATTCTGTTGTTGGAAAACTTGGGAGTAATAATTCACTGGTTTCAGTGAGGCCTTTCAGAGCACCTCACCATACAATTAGTGATGCAGGACTGGTTGGTGGAGGATCATTTCCACAGCCGGGTGAAATATCACTTGCGCAAAATGGCGTATTATTTCTGGATGAATTACCTGAATTCAAACGCTCTGTCCTTGAAGTGATGCGGCAGCCAATGGAGGACAGATTTGTCAGCATTGCCAGGGCAAAAGTTACTATTGAATATCCTGCCAGTTTTATGCTAATAGCTGCAATGAACCCTTGTCCATGCGGATATTATAATCATCCTGAGCAGTCATGTGTGTGTGGCCCGGGAATAGTTCAAAAATATTTAAATAAAATTTCAGGACCTCTGATGGATAGAATTGATATACATGTAGAGGTTGTCCCGGTACCATTCAGAGAATTGTCTGATTTAAGGAGCTCGGAGACAAGTAAAGAAATCAGGGAAAGGGTTATAAAAGCAAGGGAAATACAGGAAAAGAGGTTTCTCGATTCTAAAGATGTACACTGTAATGCTCAAATGTCAGAAAAAAAAGTAAAGGAATTATGCGAAATTAATGACGCAGGACAAACAATTCTGAAAAATGCAATGGAAAAATTAAATTTATCTGCCAGGGCATATGACAGGATACTTAAAGTAGCCAGGACAATAGCCGATCTGGATAATAGCGATAGCATATTAAGTGATCATCTTGCAGAAGCTATACATTACAGAAGCCTTGATCGCGAAAGCTGGGGAAGTTGATTGAAATTAGAAATTGGAAATTTGGAAAACAAAGTGGCAGTGGCAGCGGCAGTAGCAGTGAAAAATATACAGAAATTAGAAATTCCTTTGTACCAGGTGTATCTTTGAATCATTAATCAGCTGCTTCTACAAAGCTTTTCCTAACACCGTAGGTGTTGCATATCGGTAGCATGATATAACACACAAAACAATCAAGTGCCGCTTCGCCTTCGCGTAGCTTCAGCGAAGCAAGGTAGGTACGGAATATATTAATTTGAAAATGGGCGTTTGAAAATTTGAAAATGGAAAGAAATGATGCGGGTCACGAGTCACGTGGAACTGGTTGCGAGCTCCCTGTTTATCTCATCACTCATAACCCAGAATTCATAACTAATTCATAATTCGAATGTTCGAATGCTCGGTTATTCGATTGTTCCATTCTTTCAACATTCCAACGTATATTTTTTTCACTTAATAAGGTTACACTTTATGTTATTTTGATACTAAGCTATTAAAGACCAGAAATTGGAAATTAGAAATTCGAAATTTGGAAAACAAAGTAGCAGTGGTAGTGGCAGCGGCAGTTTGTTAATTTGAAAATGCAATGAAATATTGCAGGTTACATGGTTCGGCGGAGTTAATACTGAGCTAGCCGAAGTACATAATTCATAACCGATAACTCATAATCAGGTTTTATCAATTATTACTGGAGCAATTAGTTGTAAAATAAACATTAGGGCTACCACTTGTGTTAACATCAACCTCTGCCGGAGGAAATAGCATTTCCCATACACAAACCTCAGTTAGTGTAAGCATAACTCATATCCCCATTCTTAATAATTATTATTAAAGGTCTCTTGAAGAAAGTGTGTAAGCCAACATGGAGTTTACACTCATTCTGTTAAGTAAAATATTTTATCATTCAAATACTATAACAACTTGTCTAATATCGTTCCCTAATAGGATCTAGAAAATTAACCTAATGAGCAGAACAAAATATTACAAAGTATCAGCCAGATAAAATATCCTCCAAGATTTAAGTATAGATCAAAATCTCAGTTAATGCTACGTTTAGTCTTTAACACAACGAACAGAAAAACCGTAAGATTGGTAAAGGGGGAATCCGTAAACCTTTGCGTAATTGTAGACCATGAGCCGGTACAAGGCATAGGGGTAGCTACTGGACTCATCAGTAGATGACCAGATGTACGTGTTGCGGGTCCTAAGTTTGAACCTGCCAACCTCGAGGGGGTGCCCAGAGCGGATACCAGCTGGCAAAGCAGTAAAACCACTGTTGTTAGTAGCCCCGGTGTTTGGTGCTATCCAGTGTGTTGTGCCGGTTTCCTTCATTTCTCCGCCAGCCACACTTGCACCTCCTAAATTATCTGTTAATACAGTCCATTCTGCATCTGAGGGCAGGTGCCAGCCATCAGGGCATGCTCCCTGTATTCCGCTCGGTATACTGCTGCTGCTGTTTGCTCCCGCCATTGCAGCAGGCCAGTTATATAATACGCCATAGGTATTATAATTAAATGTATTTTTAGCATTAGCTATTTCTTCTGATTCGTTTGCACCATAAGGCGCATACTCATAAACATAGTAATAATTCCCGGGTGAATCTTCCGAACCATCTTCTTTATGATCCACTTGAGGCAGGTAAGCCAGGTTTTCCGCCATCCAGCACTGGTCTCCAATAAGCACAGTATTATAAGATTGTCCATCTCTTTCATCAACAATGGGATCACCACATGTCCAGGATGGTGGTGTGCATTCAAAGTACATGGACCAGTTGTTCCCAGGAAAAGGCGTACCATTACCCCATGCACTCTCTGTCTGTATTCCATTGACAACAGTGGCATGTGCCGCAATATAAATAGTAGATCCTTCTACCCATCCTCCAATTAAGTTCAAGTCTACATCCTGAGACCATACAGTATTGCATTGAACGTTTGCTCCATAGGCAAAATGCCCAACCTTGGGATTCCCTTTCTTGGTCATTGGGAAATTGGTTGGATCAGTTTGAATATCTTAGTGTGTCTTTGTTAGGCACCAAGCGAGTTCTGTAATGGTGTAAACAATGGTTGCCATGTCACCATCTTCGTTGAAATTAACTGCAACATTCCCTACCTGGATCGTTTGTCCAGCAAACAGTATTTCCTCACATGTGGAGGAAGATTTTAGCACCATTTCCG
>JAIOTT010000490.1 GCA_021106655.1 Bacteroidales bacterium | reverse complement strand
TGGCCATCTTCAGAACTTATTTACTTTTTTTTGAATATCGAATATCGAATACTGAATATCGAATTTTGATGTGTTTTGAGAATTAGTTTTTTAATGAGATGAGTTCCTCTTAGCAGTTTCAACACTTTTTACGAAAATTGAAATCAGTTCGTTATTTTCATTCTTAATCTTAAGCAATTTACTTTCTGACTTATACAGTTTACAATGATAAATTAGTTTAAGACAAACAAATGTCTCACGCAATTCTTTTAATATGACTTTCATCTTATGGATAAAGTCTTTTCTTGATTCAGCACTTTGAGCTTCTCCATAATTCAAGGAAACTGATGTACCCGAGCGTACTATTTGGCCCGACAAATGATTTCCCACTTTTGAATTTGGCACTTCAACCACAAGATTGATTATTAATACTGAAAATTTAATCAGTCGTTCCTCCAAATCATATTCATTCTTCATAAACTTTGACATTCATTATTCGGTGTTCGATATTCGACATTCATCTACTCAAAAAGGTTAATAATCGCTGTATAAGTTCATACAATATACTGCAAAACTATTAAGCATTGCGTGGCAATGCAAGCAAGAATGAGTAACCAGGACTATTCGATGTGGGATTGGTGCTATTCGGAGTGTTATTGACCTTTTTGCAGATATTCTATCATCAGAGATGCTGTCTTTTCAGAAGCACCTTTACCACCAAGTTTATTTTTCAACTCAGCATAAGCTTCTTTAACTTCTGTCCGTCGTTTGTCGTCAAAAAGTAAATGCTCCAATTCTGTTTTCAAACTCTTAATGTTATAATGATTTTGTATCAGTTCCTTTACAATTCTTCGATCAAGAATTAGGTTAGGAAGAGCAATAAACTTAATATTAATTAATCGTTTGGCTATTAAATAGGAAAGAAAATTCCCTTTGTAACAAACAACTTCAGGGACTTCAAACAAGGCAGTTTCAAGGGTGGCTGTACCGGATGTCACTATTGCAGCATCGGCATTATGTAAAAGATCATATGTTTGATCAAAGACAAGAGCAGCATTACTGTCTTTCACAATATTCTCATAGAATGCTTCAGTAATGGAAGGTGAAGCTCCTATAACAAACTGATAATCTTTAAAGAAAGAGATGATTTGGATCATCACTGGAAGCATTGTAGTAATTTCCTGTTTTCTGCTTCCCGGAAGTAATGCAATAATAGGTTTATGTTGTAGTGAATTCCTTTCCAGGAATGTATCTTTATCTTTCTTCCGACTAAGCACAGGCTCAATTGCATCAAGCAGTGGATGTCCGACAAAGTCGACTTTATAATTAAATGATCTGTAGAAATCTTCCTCAAAAGGTAAAATGACAAACATTTTGTCAACATATTCCTTTATCTTTTTTACCCTTGATTTTTTCCATGCCCAAATTTGTGGAGAGATATAATAAAACACTTTTATACCATTATCATGTGCAAATTTTGCTATTCTCAGATTAAAACCGGGGTAATCAACCAATATTAGTACATCCGGTTTATAAGCAAGAATATCACTCTTACAGAATTTTATATTTCTCAATATAGTCCTGATATTAAGCAAAACCTCTACAAAGCCCATAAAGGCAAGTTCACGATAATGTCGTACTAGAACAGCTCCTTCGTCTTTCATCAGATCACCACCCCAGGCACGAATTTCCGCATTCTTATCTTTTGACTTAATTGCCTTTATCAGATTTGATGCATGAAGGTCACCAGATGCTTCGCCGGAAATTATATAGTACTTCATAAAAAATAATTACGGATTACGAATTACGGATTACGAATTAATTGAACAAAGCTGAAACTTACACTTCGACACATTTCTACAATCTCAATGCAAGAGCTCAGTGTCCATATAACAATATCACTACACTATTACGCCAACCTAACAATAAAATACAGTATCCCTAAAACAAAGGTAACCGCAAGAATTCCTCTTCCTGTATTCTCATATTTTAATGAAACGAAATAATATCTCATTGGAAAGAGGTTTACAAAAATACTAATAAGTAGGATATTATCTTTATCCAGCTTTATTTCCCAGGCGGTAAGTTTAATAAGCAGCACCCCTCCATAATACAGGACAATATATGCAAGAACAGGAAGCACTAATCCCATTATCAAACCAAATAAAAAAAAATTCTTTTTAAGCATTAAATTCCCATTTTTTCATAGATGATATTGCATGATGTGCCGTGAGATCAACATGAACAGGTACTATAGAAACATAATTATTATTTAGAGCCCATTCATCTGTATCCTGTCCGTTATCTAGCATCTGAAACTCTCCCTTCAACCAATAGTAAGAATTATTACGAGGATCTTTCTGCTCATCAAATTGCTCGTTCCAGACTCCCCTTGCCTGTCTGCAAACTTTTACCCCTTTTATATGAGCGCCATTAACAGCAGGGATATTAACGTTAAGACAAACACCAGAGGCCAGGCCGTTTTTTAATACTGCCAGGGTAATATTTTTTACAAATTTCTCACAGGCACTAAAATCTGCATCTAATGAATAATCTAAAAGCGAAAAACCAACGGAAGGAATATCAGCAAGCGATCCTTCTATAACTGCGGCCATAGTCCCAGAATAGATGATACTAACCGAGGCATTGGATCCATGCTTTATTCCTGAAAGAAGTATATCGGGTTTACGTTTTAAAATTACATTTTCTGCAAGCTTAACACAGTCAACAGGAGTTCCATTGCAGCTATATTCTTCATAATTGTCTTCTTTAACAATTTGCTCAAATCTTAATGGATCCCGCACTGTTATTGCATGTCCTGTCCCGGAGCGAGCTATATCAGGAGCAACAACAACAACTTTTCCAATTTCCCGAATAGTATCAATTAATGATCTTAAACCCGGGGCATCTATTCCATCATCGTTAATAACTAAAATCAGAGGTCTTTCCATTTATGTACATTTTATTTCTATTTCTCAATATTCAAATTTGAAGCTGTAAAATTATAAATAATATTAACAGTTTAAATATTGAGTTTACTTAGAAAAGAAAAAAAATAAAAAATGTAAAAAAAACTTTTCTGAGTGGACTTAAAATTAGAATTTCAAAAGTTCCTCGTATAACTTTTGAGTAGGTAGTCCCATTACATTAAAATAGGAGCCTTCGATACGGTATATTCCGGTATAACCAATCCATTCCTGTATTCCATAAGCCCCGGCCTTATCAAAAGGTTTGTAAAATTCTATATAATATTTGATCTCATCTAAAGATAAATCTTTAAAATAAACATCTGTACTGCTATAAAAGGTGTTTAGTTTGTTTTCTGATTTAATGCAAACAGCCGTTATTACCTCATGCTTTTTTCCTGATAATTTACCAAGGGTGATCTCAGCATCTGAACTAGTAACAGGCTTGCTCAAAACCTCACTATCCAACCACACTATTGTGTCAGCAGTTATCAGAATAGTATTCTTTAATTCTTCTGAAACAAAAGCATCAGCCTTCTTTCTGCAGAGGTACAATGGTATTTGTTCAGCTCTCAAATCATCAGGATACGACTCAATAGTATCCCTGATCTGCACTTCAAAATCAAGACCCATCTCCCTGAACAAGTTATGCCTACGGGGAGAAGCCGATGCTAAAATGATTTTAGTGTTTTTTAGTTTATCTTTTAATAACATAGCTAATTCAAATGAACTTTATAAAAAACATTGATAGTATTCCTGAAAGCATAATTACTTTAAGAAATGAACTAATATACTTATAATTAATTATAGTCTTTGCTTTAATAGTCAGGTATATCAAATAAATCAACGGTAGCTGAACTGCAAAAACAAAATACCAGGATAAAAGAATATATCCTTCATTAAATTGGAAATATTGTAAATAAACCAAAATTAATACTACTGCTGACATTAAAATGCTAACTACAAGCTTTGATACTTTAGCACCAACCAAAACAGCCAATGTTTTACATCCATATTCTGCATCCCCTTCCCTATCTTCTATATCCTTGACAATCTCCCGTAATAATGACAATATAAAAGCAAATGAAGCATAAAAGAGAATAATCTCATTTATCGTCATAATAGTTTCAACATTTTCAACAGTAATTCCATAGGCTGACCTATAAAAAAAGAACTCAAACAACCATACAATTACTAC
>JAIOTT010000493.1 GCA_021106655.1 Bacteroidales bacterium | reverse complement strand
TGTCCTATTATAATAACATTTTTTCCACTATGTGATTCTGAGAAAGTAAAATATCTCCCATCACTTAATTCAAAAGGCATTACTTTGTCATAATCCTGGGAAATTCCTAATATTGCTGTGTTTTCAATAGATTTTTCACCATGTTCAATAGTTTTACTCATTTGGATCATAAAAGCAGCAACTTCCATTGCTGTGCTTCTTCTTTGAATTTCTTGTAACTCTTTATATTTTGGTAATGGTCTTTTGTAGTATTCCCACCATTTATATTCTGAATCGCCAAAACCCCAGGGCCATTTTTGAATAAACAGAACATTTTGCCCAAGAGAATCTATACTATCTCTAAGAGTTTTTTCAATGGAATCGAATATTGTGAATACTGAAATTATTGAGAAAATCCCAATTGTAATACCCGACAGTGATAAAATTGTACGTATCTTATTGCTGGTAATAGCATTTAATGCAAATAAAAAACTTTCAAGCAATAGCTTTAAAAAGAGTATCATAATGGTATTATTAACAGGCTAAAAAGGCAATTTCTTATAAAAATAATAATAAAATTTAAATATAATATTAGTATTTTAACAAAAAATGAACTTTAGTTTAAAAATTTCGTATTAAAAGTTCTATTAATATGTATTAAATTATTTGTAATGATCTTTTATTAAGAGGGGTAAAGTTAATATTAAAATTGCATCTTCCCTTGATTTTTGGTAAAATTGCAACTCAAAACCAAAAACAAGCAAAAATGAAAAAAATCAAAAATGCATTAATTTCTGTTTTTTATAAAGACAAGCTGGATATTATCGCTAAAAAACTGGATGAACAGGGAATTACTATTTATTCAACCGGAGGAACATACGATTTTATCAGGAAAAACGGTATTGAAGCAATAACAGTTGAATCACTGACTTCCTATCCCTCAATTTTGGGAGGTAGGGTTAAAACATTACATCCGAAAGTTTTCGGTGGAATCTTGTTCAGAAGAGACTTTACCGGGGATAACAATCAGATAAAGCAATATGAAATACCTGAAATAGATCTTGTTATTGTTGACCTTTATCCTTTTGAAGAAACTCTTGCCAAAACTGATAGTGAAGCTGAAATAATTGAAAAAATTGATATTGGTGGTATTTCCCTTATCAGGGCTGCTGCCAAGAATTATAAAGATGTATTGATAGTTCCGTCATCTGCTGATTATGATGCATTAATTGAATTACTAGATGAAAAGCAGGGATCTTCAACAATAGAAGACAGAAAGTCTTTTGCTGCGAGGGCATTTAATGTGTCGTCTCATTATGATACCGCTATATTTAATTATTTCAATGCAGGGTCTGAAATTAAATCGTTTAAACAAAGCTTAAGTAATCCATCTGTTTTGCGATATGGCGAAAACCCACACCAGGAAGGACTTTATTATGGCAAGTTGAATGAAGTTTTTGAACAAATACATGGTAAAGCAATATCTTATAATAACCTGGTTGATCTTGATGCTGCAATAAACCTGATCAATGAGTTTGATAATACGACTTTTGCAATTTTGAAACATACTAATGCATGCGGAATAGCATCAAGGGAAAAGCTTAGCGATGCCTGGGCAGATGCATTGGCGGGAGATCCTGTTTCTGCCTTTGGCGGTGTTTTAATAACTAATCGTAAAATTGATCTGGGAACGGCAGAGGAGATGAATAAACTGTTTTTCGAAATAATATTTGCACCCGCATATGAAAAAAATGCCTTAGATCTCTTGAAATCAAAGAAAAATAGAATAATTTTGCAAAAAAAATCAACCTCCTTTTCCAAGAGACAGTTTAAATCTATTTTAAACGGAGTGCTTGAACAGGATAAAGACCTGAAAACTGAAACGAAAGATGATTTAGAGACAGTTACAGTTGAGGCACCTACAAAAAAGGAAAAGATAGATCTGATTTTTGCTAACAAAATAGTAAAACATACTAAATCCAATACCATTGTATTGGCAAAGGATGAACAATTAATTGCAAGTGGAGTAGGACAGACATCAAGAGTTGATGCTTTAAAGCAAGCTATAAAAAAAGCAGGAGAATTTAATTTTGACTTAAAAGAAGCGGTTATGGCATCGGATGCTTTTTTCCCATTTGCTGATAGTGTTGAAATTGCTCATAAGGCTGGTATTACTGCTGTAATTCAACCGGGTGGTTCTATCAGAGATAAGGATTCTATTGATTATTGCAATGAAAATAATATGTCGATGGTATTTACCGGAACCAGGCATTTTAAACATTAATAAATGAAGCAGCTGTAAACTCATGGATTAATCCTAATGTTTATACTATAGGCTTACAAACTGAAACTAATTAATTAATACTAAATAAAAATGGGCTTATTTTCTTTCTTAACCAAAGAGATTGCCATTGATCTTGGTACTGCTAATACAATCATCATTTACAACGATAAGGTGGTTGTGGATGAACCTTCAATCGTTGCTATTGAAAGAAGCTCTAATTCTATTATTGCAGTTGGGAAAAGAGCGATGATGATGCATGGTAAAACTCATGAAAACATAAAAACAATACGCCCTTTAAGGGATGGTGTTATTGCTGATTTTAAATCTGCAGAATATATGATTCGCGAAATGATCAAAATGATTGGATCCCGCAAATCTTTATTTCCCCCTGCTTTGAAAATGGTTATCTGTATTCCTTCGGGGATAACCGAAGTTGAACAACGTGCAGTTAAAGATTCTGCTGAGCAAGCCGGTGCCAAAGAAGTGAAATTGATTCACGAACCAATGGCTGCAGCGATAGGGATCGGAATTGATGTTATGGAACCTACAGGAAATATGGTTATTGATATAGGTGGTGGCACCAGCGAAATTGCTGTTATTGCACTTGGGGGGATTGTGAACAATAAATCCATCAGAATAGCCGGAGATGACTTTAATGGCGATATTGAAGAATATATGAGGAAACAACATAATATCAACATAGGAGAACGTACTTCCGAAAGAATAAAAATTGAAGTTGGTGCTGCTCTTGTTGAAATAGAAAACCCACCACCTGATTTTGCCGTTCATGGAAGAGATATGCTAACCGGTATTCCAAAAGAGATAATGGTTAACTATGCTGAAATTGCCGGAGCGCTTGATAAATCTATTTCAAAAATAGAAGCCGCTGTTTTACATGCACTTGAAATGACTCCTCCGGAATTATCAGCCGATATTTTTAGTACCGGGATATATCTGGCAGGCGGCGGTTCTATGCTCAGGGGCTTTGATAAGCGAATACATAATAAAACGAAGTTACCAATTCATGTTGCAGAAGACCCTTTACGAGCAGTAGCAAGAGGTACAGGAATAGCTCTTAAGAATTTTGATAAATTTCCTTTTCTGATTAAATAACACACTTTTTGTGTTGTTGACAGACTAATATGTGCATTTATTAAACGCTTTATTTCTTATGCGTAATTTGTTTTCCTTTCTGTTGAAAAACTACTTCTTCTTTTTATTTTTATTTTTAGAAATAATTGCAACTGTTTTAATTGTAAACAATAATTATTTCCAAAGATCTGTCGTGATAAATGCAACTAACGAATTTACCGGATCTGTAAAATCAATATTTAGTAATGTAACTGAATATTTTTTCTTGAAACAAACGAATAAAATTTTATCAGAAGAAAATTCAATATTACATGCCCTCACAGAAAAATCTTATATTATTACAGATAGAAGTACTTACCTGATTGATGATACTGTATATAAGCAGCAATATACATACGTGGGAGCAGGAATTATAAGTAATTCAATACACAAGAGAAACAATTATTTAATGCTGAATAAAGGGGTAGCAGATGGGGTTAATAAGGATATGGCTGTTATTTCGCCCAAAGGAATTGTTGGCATAATCAGAGATGTATCTAAAAATTTCAGCTCGGTAATATCAGTCTTGCATAAAGATGCAAAGATCAGTGCAAAGATCAAGAAGAATAATTATATTGGTACGATGATATGGAAAGGGATAGATTACCGTACAGCCTATTTAATGGATATTCCAACACATGTTAAATTGACAATGGGAGATACAATAATCACAAGTGGCTTTTCCCATATTTTTCCCGAAGGTATTATGATTGGCGTAATAAATAATTATACAATACTTCAGGGAGAGAACTTTTATACAATAAAACTTAAATTTTCGGAAGACTATAATAGTCTTAGTTATGTATATATTGTCAATAATCTGATGAAGAATGAACAAATTAAATTAGAAACGGAATCACAGGATGAATAGCGGGTATTTCAAACATATCATAAGATTTATTGTTCTTGTATTATTCCAGATTCTGATCTTGAATAATATTAAACTTAACGGTTATCTTAATCCGTATTTCTATGTGTTATTTATTCTACTTCTTCCATTTGAAACACCGCGATGGCTTCTACTATTGTCTGCTTTTCTTTTGGGATTTTCTGTAGATATGTTTGAAAATACAATGGGCATCAATATTGCTGCCTGCGTTTTAATGGCATATTTAAGACCATATGTTATTCGTTTCGTTGCATCCAAACAAGACTATGAACCCGGACTCGAACCATGCATTCGCGATCTTGGTTTTACCTGGTTCATCAGTTATTCCCTGATCCTTGTTTTTATACACCACTTTGCAATGTTTTATATAGAAGTTTTTCGATTTAGCGAATTTCTTACGACTTTTTACAGAGTATTAGGTAGTACCGTCTTTACAATGGTTCTGATCATTATGAGTCAGTATTTGTTTTATAGGCCTAGAAAATAATGGGAGAATGGAATGATGGTCCCAATAGCTATCGGGATGGAATATTGGAATGATGAAATAAACAAAACAGAATATTATGATAAAACTATTAGTACAATTACTTGCATTAACATTACTCATTTCATGTTCAATGTCCAAAGAAAAAGAATTTATTATCTCAGGAAAGATTGATGGTATGACTGAAGGAAACTTAGTTTTGGAACAGCGTGGTGATGATGGTTATTTTCAAGTGGATACAACCTATTTAGAAAATGGCGAATTTTCATTTATACTAAAAAACAAGCTTCCCGAAGTATACTACCTGTGGGCTGATAAGCACGAATCTCCTGTTATTTTCTTTGCCGGAGATAGTGATGTGAATATACATGCAAGTATTGATAGTCTTGACAAAGCTGTAATTACAGGATCTGTTGCCCAGGATCAATATGAAAATTATAAAAAGGAATCTGCCGGTTTCGATCACAAAATGAGTGTACTGTACGAACAGTACAAAGAAGCTAAAGAAAATGATGATCTTGTTGTTGCAGATAGCCTTGATAAGTTAATGGATGACCTGCATGACAATAAAAGTGAATTCCTGACATCATACCTTATGGAGAATAATAAGTCTTATGCAGGGCCTTATATTGCGACCAGGAACCTCTATCGTTTCGATCTTGACAAGCTTAAAAAAATTGTTGATAATATTGACTCATCACTTGTGGAATATGTTTATGTAAAAGAGCTTAATAACAGGGTTGAATTATTAGAAACTGTTGATATTGGCCAGCCTGCAATTGATTTTCTTATGGAGGATACGCTGGGAAATCCTGTTAGGCTGTTATCTTATAAAGGCAAATATGTTTTAGTTGATTTTTGGGCTTCCTGGTGTAGTCCATGTCGTAAAGAAAATCCAAATGTAGTTGCGGTTTATCATGAATTTAAAGATAAAGGCTTTGATGTACTTGGGGTTTCATTTGACAAGGACAAAGAAGCATGGCTCAATGCCATACATAAAGATAATTTAGCATGGTCTCAAGTATCTGAACTGACAGGTTGGAAAAGTTCGGCTGGAAAACTTTATGGAATACGCTCCATACCTGCTAATGTATTGATTGATCCCGAAGGTACTATCATTGCCAGGAATTTAAGAGGAGATGATTTACGAAAGAAAGTTAGTTCATTACTCAATATGCAATAATCAGTTATCAGTTATCAGTTATCAGTTATCAGATTTTTCTTTTAACTTTCGAACCTGCGAACCTGCGAACCTATTTTATATTCAT
>JAIOTT010000126.1 GCA_021106655.1 Bacteroidales bacterium | reverse complement strand
CAGAAAATCAGTATAAATAATGTATTTTTTAGAAGAATAAACCATAAATTGACTTTTTAACGTTATTTGAAAGTTAATATTGTTTTTTTACCCTTGCATAGGGTAATAGGGAAAATATAAGTTTTGTACTTTTCATGGACATTACTTAAGGCATTTTCTTAAATTACTTATTGCGTAATAAAGCAACAATTATAGTTTTTATGTATATATTAAAATTCAGAGAGGATTTTTTATAAAAAATATTATTAATAATAAAAAAATATTTGTAATATTGTCAACTTAAAAATAAAAAGGATTTTCAGCACCATAATTTATGATAAAGAAATTAGTTTTCCCGATATTAATATTATTTTCATTATTCACTGAAAAAGAAGTGTTTGCACAGGATCCAATATTTTCACAATTCTATGCAAATCCCTTATATCTTAATCCTGCACTTGCTGGTTCAGCTATATGTCCGAGGCTAACGATGAATTACAGAAATCAATGGCCATCTATTTCAGGAACATTTGTAACTTATAGTGCATCATACGATCAATATGTTGACGGTATTGCCGGAGGGATTGGGGTAATTGTAACAACTGACGTGGCAGGAGAAGGTGCCCTAACTTCTACTATGATAAGTGGGATTTATTCGTACCGTTTAAAAGTCAGCCGTACTCTTTTTCTAAATGCTGCATTCCAGGCAACCTATTTACAGCGAAGAATTGACTGGGACAATCTCACCTTCGGTGATCAGATTGATCCAAAGTATGGTTTTGTGAATATTACACAGGAGAGACCTCCTGATAATCTGACCAGAGGTTTTCCTGACTTTTCTGCCGGTATTATGTTCAGCCATAAGGAGAATTTTTACGGAGGTATTGCAGTGAATCATATGACTCAACCTAATGATGGGTTTTATAGCGATGTTAGTAGTAAGTTATATATGAAGGTAACTGCTCATTTCGGGACTTTGATTGATTTGAAAAGGCGTAGGTCAGGAGCCAGACAGATTGAAGATCCAACCTTATCGCCAAATATTTTGTATCAGCATCAACAAAATTTCCAACAACTGAATTATGGTATTTATATTAATAAATATCCTTTTGTCGGGGGATTATGGTTTCGGCAAAATTTTGAAAATTCAGATGCTTTCATCCTACTGGCAGGATTTCAACAATCCAGCTATAAATTTGCATACAGTTACGATCTGACCGTTTCAAAATTAACTAATATTACGGGGGGGGCGCATGAATTTTCATTTACCTGGCAATTTAAATGCCCAACAAAAAAGACAAGAATAAAGGCAATAAATTGCCCCTCTTTTTAGTTAATAAAACATTAAAAATCAAAGCCTAAATAAAATGACCAAGTACAAGAAACATCTCGCTAAGCTTGCAATTCTAGGAACTTTAATATTCTTTATATCCTGTTCCGGAGAATATTCCCGTACTACAGGGTGGGAATATAACAATCCTGAAAATGGTGGATTTGAGTTAACTCCTTTCCTTGAACAAATGACTGGGCCGGGTCTTATCCTTATAGAAGGTGGAACTTATGTGATGGGTAGAACTCAGGATCAGGTTTTGTTTGACTGGGATAACATACCAAGGAGAGTTACTGTGTCATCTTTTTATATGGATGAAACAGAAGTAAGCAATCTTGCTTATCTTGAATATTTATATTGGCTTAACAGAGTGTTTGGTATGGATTACCCTGAAGTTTACCGAAAAGCACTTCCCGACACTTTGGTTTGGAGAGATAAACTTGCCTATAATGAACCATTTGTAAATTTATACCTCAGGCATCCGGCTTATCGTGACTATCCTGTGGTTGGTGTTGATTGGACACAGGCACAAAATTACTGTGTATGGAGAACTGACAGAGTCAACGAAATGATATTGATCGATTATGGAATACTTGATGTCGATCCTGACCAGCTGAATGAAAATAATTTTAATACACAGGCTTACCTTTCCGGTCAATATGAAGGACTTGTCAGAAGTCCGCTTGAAGATCTCAACCCAAACGGATCTGGTGAAAGGAAGGTTAAAATGGAGGATGGTATCCTGCTTCCAAACTACCGCCTGCCTACTGAGTCAGAATGGGAATATGCCGCTCTTGGACTAATTGGAAACACAATGTACGAAAGAATACTAGAAAGAAGGATCTATCCATGGAACGGAAATTTTGCCAGAACTGGCGAAGAAAAATATTATGGAAGTTTTGTTGCCAATTTTAAAAGAGGAAGAGGTGATTTTATGGGTGTTGCCGGCAATCTTAATGATGGCTATGATATCCCTGCTCCGGTTGGTTCATACTGGCCTAATGACTATGGCCTATACAATATGGCAGGAAATGTAAGTGAATGGGTACTCGATGTTTACAGACCACTTTCGTATGAAGATTTTTCGGATTTCAGACCATTCAGAGGAAACGTATATAAAACCCAGGTAAGAGACTTTGAAGGATATATTGAAGAAAAAGATAGCCTTGGAAGAATTATGTGGCGGGATGTGACTAATGAAGAAAGCGCAACACGCAGAAATTATCGCAAAGCTGATAACATTAATTACCTTGATGGTGATTATGCTTCAAGTGTTAGTGCTGATTGGCTTGAA
Source organism: Bacteroidales bacterium (assembly GCA_021106655.1). Taxonomy (GTDB): domain Bacteria; phylum Bacteroidota; class Bacteroidia; order Bacteroidales; family SMBSF77; genus SMBSF77. The sequence goes on along the minus strand of JAIOTT010000126.1, from coordinate 283 downwards.
GTTCCCGACTCCAGCACTTCCAGTATGATGTATGATTATGGAAATACTTCTATGCTTAATGATAAAGCACGGGTTTATAAAGGCGGATCCTGGAAAGACAGAGCCTATTATCTTAGCCCGAGTTCCAGAAGATTCCTCGACGAAAAACAGGCTAAAGATTTTATTGGATTCAGATGTGTAATGGATAGAGTGGGTTCACCTATACCAGGATACTAAACTTTAACTTACATAGGAAAAAAAGCCCCATTTACTGTTACGGTAAATGGGGCTTTATTTAAATACC
>JAIOTT010000463.1 GCA_021106655.1 Bacteroidales bacterium | reverse complement strand
GTTTCATTAAATTCTTTTCTTTCCATTACTGCATCATCTACGGGCTTTGCAAACTCAGCATGGCCAAAGCGAGTGTTATCAATAAGCAGCTGTTTGAGTACTGATCTGTTGTTAATCAGGTAAGAAACAGGAATATCATAGACTGAAAGGCACATGCGACAGCCAATATCCATTCCAACACCATATGGTATAATACCATTATCAACAGCTAAAACTCCACCAATTGGAAGTCCATAACCCAGATGTGCATCAGGCATTAGGGCACCTTTAACTGAAATCGGCAATCGCATAGCAGTATCCATTTGTTTTATGGAACCCTCGTCAATCTCCGTCGAACCAAAAATCTTATAGGGTTTCACTTTGCAAAGATTTATTTCAGGTGCTACATCCCATTCTTTGTCCCTTCTCTGCCTCTTTTTCTTTTTAGACATTTAGTGCTTTTTCACAAAGTTAATATAAACATAATAATTTTAGTCACTTTAGTCACTCGACATTTTAGCTCATTTGTTTCCAGGTTAACACTATTTAGAAAATAACCCCAAGTATAATGATAAAAAACATTAATTTAGCGGCATCCAATGATATATCATGTCGAAGCAGGAAGTTAAATTTAACAAAAGACGTTTGAGGTCATCATACCTTACTACAATTGTAAGTATTGCCCTTGTCCTTTTTATGTTAGGCCTTTTAGGTTTAATTGCCTTACATGCAAAAAAGCTTTCGGATTTTGTTAAAGAAAACATAGGGTTTTCTATTATAATGAATGAAAATGTTAAAGAAGCCAGAATAATAGAATTACAAAAGTTTCTTGATGTCACAAATTTTGTTAAATCAACTGAATATATTACAAGTGAAAGAGCTGCAGAGGAACTGACAAAAGAACTGGGTGAAGATTTTATCGGATTTCTTGGTTATAATCCCTTACTTCCTTCTATTGATGTAAGACTGAATGCAAGGTATGCAAATATTGATAGTCTGGCAATTATTGAGCAACAACTTTTATCCAATACAAATGTTAAAGGAGTTTTTTACCAGAAATCTTTGGTTCATCTTGTAAATCAAAACATTAAAAAAATCAGCTTTGTACTTTTGGGATTTAGTTTATTGCTATTGATTATTTCCATTGCTCTGATAAATAACACAATAAGATTATCGGTATATTCGAAACGTTTTTTAATAAAAAGTATGCAACTTGTTGGGGCTACACAGTTTTTCATTAGAAGACCCTTTGTTATAAATGGAATTATTCATGGATTGATTGCAGCATTAATTGCTATTATTCTATTGCTTGGAATTTTATATTTTTCACAGAAAGAGATACCTGAAATGGTCAATCTGCAGGAAATTGACTTATTTTTAAGTTTATTTGGTTTTGTTACACTGTTGGGAATAATTATATCATGGTTATCAACCTATCTTGCAGTTAGGAAATATTTAAAAATTAAAACTGACGATTTATATTATTAGTAAGTAAAACTTCATATACATTTAAACACTTAATTGACATAAGTAATATAAAATAAATATGGCTAAGAAAAAGAAAGGTGTCGGCATTGCTGGTAAAACGAGTGCCCCTGAAGTTAAAAGATCTGCTCTTGCTTCTGAAAAACCAAAAGTGCAGGAGCAAAAAAAATCAGAATCTGTTCCCGGGAAAATCAAATCTCAATCAGCAAGTAAATTAGCTGAGTTTGCTTTTGGTCGTGAGAACTATAAATTTTTACTAATTGGCTTAGCCTTTATTCTTGTTGGATTTATTCTGATGGTTGGAGGAGGTTCTGACGATCCTAATATATTTAGCGAGGATATTTTTAATTTCAGACGATTAACACTCGCCCCGATTTTAATCCTGATAGGATATGTAATAGAAATATATGCAATAATGAAAAAACCTGTGGATTAATCCAGGAGGTTTACCCGTTAGCTCATTTGTGTATTATTTTTTAAATTCTTTAATTCGGAAAATAATCAGGTTTCGGATAAACTCAAGAATAGCACTAAATTTTACAAAAGATGGCCGCCCTGAAAGTTTGTAGAATTCAATAGGAAATTCAAAGAACTTCAGCTTTAACCTTCTGACATTGATCATTATTTCTGCATCAATAAACCAATCATCAGAAGTTAAATTCATCGTACTATAAGCTTTCCTGGAAATAATTTTGGGCTTGGAATTTATATCCCTGGAATTTAAATTAGAAAACAATATTGAAAAAATCAGATTATATATTCTTGAAATAAACTTACGATAAATTCCATCATTGCGCTTTTCCCTAAATGTTTTTACAAGGTCATAGTTCCTGCTGATTATTTCATGATAACACCTTTTAATACTATCCAAAGGGAACTGCCCATCTCCATCAATAACGCAAAGGTATTTCCCGCTGGCAGCGTCTAATCCCTCTTTCATATCCCAGCCCATCATACCTTTTTTTTGTTTGCATATGCACCTATAACAATTATCCCCAGCAGCTATTTGCTGAACTATTTCTCTTGTACGGTCATCAGAGCCATCCAGGTAATTACCCACGAGAATAATTTCATAACTACTACTTATCTCTTCCGCTATCTGCTTGGCTTTATCCGCGAAATCAATAATTGCTTCTTCTGAGCGGTAGCATAATATTATTATTGATAATTCAATACTCATAATTTTTAATTACTTCAGCGAAATTAATAAATTCTGTTTATTTTTGGGCTAATTATGCATTATACACTTGGCAGGGTTATTATATGAATTGGTTAGAGGCATTGATTTTAGGACTTATCCAGGGATTAACTGAATTTCTTCCTGTTAGCAGCAGTGGACACCTGGAATTGGGAAAAGCTATTTTAGGTATTGATGCAAAAGATAGCCTTAGTTTTACTGTTGTTGTTCATGGAGCAACAGTTTTAAGTACTATTGTAGTATTCAAAAATGATCTTTGGGAACTTGTCAAAGGAATATTTTTGTTCAAATGGAATGAAGAGACAAAATATGTATTCAGGATTATTATTTCAATGATTCCGGTTGCTGTTATTGGTGTTTTCTTCAAAGACGAGGTGAAGGTGTTATTCAGTGAGGGAAATGTTGTATTTGTTGGAAGCATGTTGATAATAACTGCCTTACTGCTGGCATCTACATATATTGTAAAATCCGGCAACAAGAATATCTCAAGTCCTAATGCAATTATTATCGGTATAGCTCAGGCCATTGCCGTATTACCGGGAATTTCAAGATCAGGTGCTACAATAGCCACAGGATTGTTGCTTGGAAACAAAAGAGTTCTGGTTGCCAGATTCTCATTTCTTATGGTTCTGATACCAATATTGGGAGAGAATCTTCTTGATGTGTTTTCAGGTGAAATGATAAAAGAATCAGGTATTGGAGCAATTCCTTTACTGATCGGTTTTATCGCCGCTTTTATATCGGGTTTAATTGCTTGCAAATGGATGATCGGAATTGTAAAAAGAGGAAATCTAATTTATTTTGCCATCTATTGTTTCCTTGTTGGAATAATAGCAATATTATCTAATATCGTATAATACTAACGGAATTGAGAAAGGTATTTGATTTTGAAAATGGAGAATTATTACTGATAAACAAGCCACATGGATGGACTTCTTTTGATGTAGTTACCAGTGTCAGGTATGCCATTAAACACCATACCGGGAGGAAAAAGATTAAAGTTGGCCATGCCGGAACCCTTGATCCTCTGGCAACAGGATTATTATTGATTTGTACAGGGAAGTTCACTAAAAAGATCATTCAATTTCAGAATCTCCGGAAAGAATATACCGGGACTTTTACACTAGGGGCCACTACACCTTCATTGGACAAGGAAACTGAGATTGATCAAAGATTTGACATTTCTCATATTAATGAAGAATTAATCAGGGATACATCACAAAGTTTTGTTGGGAAGATTGAGCAGGTTCCCCCTTTATATTCTGCGGTATGGATTGATGGCAAAAGAGCTTACAAATATGCTCGTAGCGAAGAAAAAGTTGAGCTTAAAGCAAAATTTGTTGAAATTAAAAGCTTTGATATTACCAGAATAGAATTACCTGAAGTTGATTTTATCGTGGAATGTAGTAAAGGTACATATATTCGTTCGCTGGCACGGGATTTTGGTGAAACTATGAAATGTGGTGCTTTTTTATCAGATTTATGCAGAACACGTATTGGTGAGTTCAAGCTTGAAGATGCATTCGAACTAGCCGAGTTTAAAGAAATTTTGAAGGAGATATAGTAAATATTCCTATTTAATATCGAAAATTACTTGACAAACATCATGTTTTTTCGTATCTTTGCACGCTTTTTTATTTAGAAAAGGCGTTTAAAAGCTAAAAAGACTAGATTTATTTGTTATGAAATTATCAAAATTCAGATACCACTTACCGCCTGAGTTAATTGCTGCCCATCCTCCAAAGTATAGAGACGAATCTAAACTTATGGTTCTTGACAGAAAAACAAAAACTATTGAACATAAGGTTTTTAAGGATATCCTTAACTATTTTGATGAAGGAGATGTTTTTATTATTAATAATACAAAGGTTTTTCCTGCCAGACTTTATGGGGAAAAGGAGAAAACCGGTGCAAAAATTGAAGTGTTTCTCTTAAGAGAGCTTAATACAGAAACACGTTTATGGGATGTTTTGGTTGATCCGGCCAGGAAAATCAGAATTGGCAATAAACTGTATTTTGGAGAGGATGAAACTTTAGTTGCGGAAGTTATTGATAACACAACATCAAGAGGGAGGACACTTCGTTTTCTTTTTGATGGTCCGCATGAAGAATTTAAAAGAGTACTACAAAACTTAGGAGAAACTCCTTTGCCAAAAATTCATCAGAGATCTATTGAACCGGAAGATAAGGAGAGATACCAGACTATCTTTGCCAAAGAAGAAGGTTCTGTTGCTGCTCCAACTGCCGGGCTTCACTTTAGTCGTGAATTAATGAAACGCCTCGAGCTTTCGGGAGTTACATTTGCCGAGATCACTCTCCATGCAGGATTAGGAAATTTTAGAAATATTGAAGTTGAGGATCTGTCAAAGCACAAAATGGATTCAGAAGAGGTGAAAATTACCCAGGAAATGGCAGATATTGTTAATAAGGCTAAAGAAAGAAAAAAGAATGTTTGCTCTGTAGGTACAACTTGTATGAAGGCAATAGAATCTTCTGTAACTGTATCGCGTATGCTTAAACCTTTCGATGGCTGGACAAATAGATTTATTTTTCCTCCTTACGAATTTAATATTGCCACCTCTATGGTAACAAATTTACATCTACCTCAAGCACCGATGCTTATGCAGGTTGCTGCTTTTGGAGGATATGATTTTGTAATGAAAGCTTATAAAGAAGCAGTAGAAAAAAAATATCGTTTCTTTACTTACGGCGATGCAATGCTTATTTTATAATGCATGAATGCTTAAATGATTGAATGCTTAAATAGTAAGTTATGGAAAGGCATGTGATTATTGTAGCAGGAGGTAAGGGGAAGAGGTTCCAGAGTGAAATCCCAAAACAATTTATTAAGCTTTTAGATGAATGTGTTGTGATGCATAGTATAAGAGCATTCTATGATTGCATACCTGAAATAAAGATTATACTGGCCTTACCTGAACCATACTTTGAATTATGGCAACAATTATGTGATGAGTGCGATTTTTCAGTTCCCCACACACTATCCAGAGGTGGTGAAACAAGATTTCAATCTGTTAAAAATGGTCTTGAATATGTTGATGAAGAAGGGTTAATTGCAGTTCATGATGGTGTCAGGCCTGTTGTTTCAGCAAAACTTATCCTTAATTCCTTTTCTGAAGCCGAAAAATTTGGTAATGCTATCCCTGGAATTTCTGTTAATGATTCAGTGCGAATATTTGAAAACGGCGATTATAAAGTCGTTGACAGAGAACAATTAAAGCTTATACAAACACCTCAGTGTTTTAAATCTTCAATTCTTAAAAAGGCCTATCAACAAGAATATAATAAGTCATTTACTGATGATGCTTCAGTTGTTGAATCATTTGGCGAACAAATACATCTTATTGAAGGAGATATTGATAATATCAAGATCACAAGGGATGTTGATCTGATGATTGCAAAAAACTTGCTGAATCAATAAACATCCTTATTTTTCCATTTTGCTTTAAAAAAATATCCTGCAACAGCAATAATAACCACATAAAGAATATTGATTATCTCCAGGGGTATTAAAAACCATAACAATTCGGAACGTTTATTAAAATAAGTTATGCCTGCCATAACCGGCAAATCAGCTATGATCTTTATTAGCAGCAGTAGTATGAAAAATGGGAAAAACCTGTAATGAAATATACTGATCAGAAATCCTGTAAGCAACAATGAATTATAAAAAAAGGTAACGTACACTACAAACGTAATAATAGGATCCTTATATTTTCGGCTTTTCGAGACCCACCTCATTCTTTGAGAAAAAAACCCTTTTATGCTTGATATAGCATCTGTGTATACAATGGTATCATAATTTTTTAAAAAATTTATTTTTGAGGCACCATAAAGCTTTTTAATATGTAGTAAAAGAAAAATGTCATCACCGGAAGCATGATCATAATCAGTTCTGAATTTTTCAACTTCAAGAAAAGTGTTTTTGTAGAAACACAAATTCGCAGCATTACTCAAAATAGGTTTGCCTGCCCGGGCAAAGCCGGCAGCTGATGCAATAAGACTTAGAAATTCCAACGACTGTAAATTATTAAAGATGTTGTTGCTTTTTGGGAAAGCAACGGCTCCAGTCAATAATTTGATATCATTATTTTCAAAATAATCTGAGATGATTGAAAGCCATTTACTTTTAAAACGGCAATCAGCATCTGATGTAATGATTATTTCACCGGAAGAAATGTTTACTCCTGAACGAATAGCTTCTTTTTTGCCTGCAATTAATTGATCCCATTTGTCTGATTTTATCAGTGTTATTTTGGGAACTTCCGCCGAATTTGCCTCAATAAAGGATTTAGTAATGCTATAAGTATTATCCGTGGAACAATCATCAACAATAATTACTTCAAACAGCTCTTTAGGGTAATCTTGATTTATAAGATCATTAAGACAATTGCCAATGTTATCTTCTTCGTTTTTTGCAGCTATGATAACACTTATTTTTAATCTCAGTTCCTTTCCCGATAACTTGTATGTTTTAAGGGAATACCAGCCATAACTTATTGTAATAGTCATTATTACATAAGTAATGCATATCAGCATGCAGAGAATATATAATATAGTAATAAGCATAATTAAATAGATTTCATTTTCTGAAAAATTTCAGTTTTAGTACAAACATAGAACCCAATAAAGCCGGTATAATAATATTAATCAACCAAAGAACTGTGATAGCTGCCGCTGCTCCCAGCTTATACTGTCCGGAATAAATTTGATTGTTTTCAAAAAACATACTAAAAACTGCTATTGCAACCGATCCTCTAATTCCTAATTCTGCCAGTGCTATACTTGGAATAAACGCTAAAATAAAAAAAATACAACTGCTGATCATTAAACTTTCCATTAGTCCGATATGAATTGAAAATATTCTTAGCAATAGAAAAAACTGGAAGTTAAATACACAATATCTAAGAAAGCTCAGTAAAAGAACGGATAATAGTTCTTTTGTTGAAAAGTAAGAAAACACACGTAAATATACCCTTATCCTTTTCCATCTTTCAGGGATTATCCTGATGATAACATCCGTGATAATGGAAACATTAAAATAGAAAAGAAAAAGGAAAATATTTACTAGTAGTATAATAGACAATAATCCATAATAAAATAGTTCAGAAAAAGAATTGCTTACATCTGAAAATATTGCTATAAAGATCATAGTACCTAAAGATCCAATAAAAAAAGTAATAATGAATTGACTTATACTACCCAATATCGAAATAAAGATAGCTTTCCAGGGATTTACATTTTTAAGTATAAAGACCTTTCCAAAAAAATCTCCGATTCTGTTTGGTGTAAAAATACTGGTTGTTATTCCTGTCAGGATTCCAATAAATGATTTGTAAAAAGAGATCTTTTCAATTTTTCTAATTAAATATTGCCACTTACGTGATTCCAATCCCAGGTTTACCGGCATCAGTATTGCAACTAAAGTAAATAATATTGAGGTTTCAGGTTTTTGAATTTGAAGTTGAAAAAATGAAAGGATTGAATCAAGATCCTGGCGGTAAAATATTTGGAAATAAATAAAAAAATAAGCGGCAAGCAGTATTATGATATTTATAAAATAATTATAGGATTTATGTATTTTTGCTTTATTATTTATCATTCAGGTTTTAAAAATATTTTAATGAGTTCAGAAAGAATCATATTTGGAATTGATCCCGGAACAAATATTATGGGTTATTGTTTAATTTTGAATAAAGGTAAAAAATTTGAACTTATAAACATTGGGATTTTAAAATTATCTGCATACAGCGATCATTACCTGAAGCTCAAAAAAATTTTTGAAACAACTCTTGGAATTATTGATGAATATAATCCGGATGAACTTGCGATTGAAACACAGTTTTTTGGAAAAAATGTTCAGTCGATGTTAAAATTGGGTAGAGCCCAGGGGGTTGCTATTGCAGCTGCTTTATATCGGTCTGTACCTGTTTTTGAATATAGTCCAAGGAAGATAAAGCAATCTATCACCGGGAAGGGAAGTGCCTCCAAGGAACAGGTTGCTGCTATGTTACAGAACCTTCTTCTTATTAAAGAGCCCCCGAAATATCTTGATGCTACAGATGGGCTTGCAGTAGCTGTTTGTCATTTCTTTCAGAAAAATATTGAGAGTGAAGGTAAAAATTATTCGGGATGGAAGAAATTTATTGCAGACAATCCTGATAGAATTAAATAAGAAAAATTGTTAAATTGCTATATTGGTAAACTGTTAAATTGGTAACCATTCACAGAACAAGGAAATTGGAAATTAGAAAAAAATGAAAATTAAGAAAATGCCACAAAGACTCTAAGGCACTAAGCTTCACAAAGGTCTTGAATCTAATACTTTACTCTTAGTGAATCTTTGTGCTTTTGCGACTTAGTGGCTATAAAAGGATTTTTCAGAGGAGACTCAAATTTCTAATTTCAAACAGCGAACAGTTATTTAAATTGTTATGTTGTCAAATTGTCAGGAAAAAATAAATTAGAATTATTATGTCAAGTATATTTACAAAAATCATTCAGGGGGAAATTCCTTCTTATAAAATTGCAGAAGATGAGAACTTTTATGCATTTCTCGATATTAACCCCCTTGCTAAAGGCCACACATTAGTTGTCACTAAAAAGGAGATAGATTATATTTTCGATATTGAAGATGAATATTTGAAGGAGTATTTTGCTTTTTCGAAGAAAGTTGCCCTTGGGATTGACAAGGTCATACCTTGCAAAAGAGTGGGTGTTGCAGTTGTTGGACTTGAGGTTCCACATGCGCATATCCATCTTATTCCACTCAATACAATATATGATATTGATTTTAAACAACCAAAATTAAAGTTTACAAATGAAGAGTTTGAAAAAATTGCTGAGTCAATTAGAAAGGCTATAATAGATCAGAATATATGATAAGATCGGTTTATAAATGACAAATCCCAACCTTTTTTTCAGAATTTAATTGTTATATTGTTAAACTGTTATTTTTTAAGCACTTCCAATCAATAAAAACAATTTAGCAATATAGCAATTTAACAATAGAAGCAATATAAGTTTGAAGTATGATATTTTCAACTATCCTTCTCTTGAAATTTCAACAATTTCAAAAACCAGTGTACCTGCCGGGACATTAATTTCTGTTGTTTCATTAACTTTTTTACCTAAAAGTCCTTGTGCAATTGGTGAATTTACAGAAAGTTTACCTGCTTTGAGATCAGCTTCATTTTCGGGGACAATAGTATATTTCATTGTGGCACCTGTTTTAGTATTTTTAATAGTAACTGTAGAAAGCAGCAGGACTTTTGATGTATCCATTTTAGATTCATCAAACACTCTTGCACTACTAAGTACTTTTTGAAGTTTTGATATTTTCAATTCGAGCAAGCCCTGTGCATCTTTAGCTGCATCGTATTCTGCATTTTCAGAAAGATCTCCTTTTTCTCTTGCTTCAGCAATTTGTTTAGAGATTGCAGGCCTTTCCACATTGGATAGGTGCTCTAATTCATCTTTAAGCTTTTTAAGGCCTTCTTCGGTAAAATATTTTATTGTCCCCATTGTATTGTTTTACTATTTTATTAAATCAAAAAGCAAGAAGACTCTCAAATCCAGAGAGTCTTCAATTAAAAAGAAGATTATTAAAATTTATATGATAATTTTCTTACAGGCTAATTCTGGCGCCAATACTATGTGTCCCACTAAAGGGATTTGTTGCCCTGTAAGAATAATCAACAGAAAAGTTAGTTCCTTTTTCTTTATTTAGAGGAACCTGAACTGTTATACCACCACTTGGTCCGGTAAAGACTGTTGTTCTGTCAGCACTGTTTGTAATTCCTTCTTCATAGGTATAAGCAGCTCTAAGCATAAGATAAGTTTTAAGGCGGTATTCTGCGCCAAAAATGAACTGATCTTTTGTAAAGGAATTAGATGTAAAATTACCTGCAAGAGTTAATTTGTGATTTTCATTGATATTAAAATCATAAGCTGCTCCAATATTTAATAATGCAGGTAATTCAAACTCAGCTGATCTTTGTTCAACAGTAAACTGATCATTATCGTTATTATGGGCAGGAATAATTCCTCTGAATGACATTCCATCTCCAGAGAAACTCATCGTAGGTCCAATATTTTTTAGAGCTATACCAAATTTGATATTTTCTGTAGCACCTGTAACATATTGAATACCTGCGTCAATAGCAATACCTTGAGCGCTAACATCGGAAATATTTTCTGAGATGATCTTGATGTTTATTCCACCATAAATACTATTTGAGAATGTCTTTGCATATCCAATATTAATATTCATCATGCTTGGGGAGAATGTCCCGATACTACCTTCAGAAGGGTCTGGATGATCGTAAGTTGTAACTTCTATATCACCAAATGACATCGACATAATACTTAATCCAAGGACACCTGATTCGCCTATACGTTGTGAAAAGCCAAATGACATTATATTGATATCTGAGCCTTTTAACCACTGAGTATTGGAGAAAATAATTTCGGATCTTTCTGTAAATGCCAAACCTGCGATATTGTTATACATAGATTCCAGTCCTCTGACACTGGCAGTATTTACTCCGCCCCAGCCTGAGCTTCTCGCCCATGGGTTGATAAGCAATTCTGAGGCACCGGCTTGCCCTGATCGATCTTTATTGCCTGAATAAGCAATGTTAACAGGGAAAATTAGCAAGCCGATAAAGATCACACCAATTAAATAGTTCAAAATATTTTTCATTTTTCTTATATTATTGTTGTCAATTCGTTTTTTTGCAGATTTATTAGAATGCATTTAAGTCAACGGGTCGTAATGCTCCAAACCACTTTAATACTTTTTCACCGACGCCATTTGCTTTTACATGGATAAGATAAATACCACCTGCGATTGGAATGCCTGCTTGGTTTTTCAGATCCCAATCCACAGCAGTAGAAATATCATCTTTTGTAAATTGTCTTATTATTGTTCCACTGACATTATAAATAGTGATTGTACATTTTTCAGGGAGATTTGTTATTTTAACCCTGTTATCCAACTGATCAGATTCATATCCTGAGAAACCGTAATAAGGATTTGGTACAACATTAATAATGTCCAATGCAGTTACAGCGGCTTCTCCTGCATTTGTTTGGGCTGCAATATTTTCTGTGCTGAACGAGTACATCGGTATGTTATTATTTTGAGGATTAGCAGCTGTATCGAATTTGCTGGCATAATTTGGTGCATATGGCTTAGCTATTCTAATCCTTATATTAACATCGTTCGACAAAAAGTTTTCCTCATCAAATGAAATAGGGATATTTACCCACATAGCGTTGGAAAATACTTTTGAACGATTGATAAATTCTATTGCAGGTGATGGATGAACAAATTTCAGGTTCCTT
>JAIOTT010000216.1 GCA_021106655.1 Bacteroidales bacterium | reverse complement strand
AGTAACTATTCACACATCTTCTGTAATAAACCATAATGTTAAAATAGGTAAAGGTGCGACAGTGGGAGCACTAAGTTTTGTTATCCGTAATGTAAAAAATATGGCAACTGTTCATGGCAATCCTTCGGTTAATCTAAAATAAAAAAAAGTTTGATGATGAAGAATTAAATTGTTAAAATGACAATTGATAAAAAAGGTAGATTATAAGGTGAAAAATTCTTTTATATTTCCAGGGCAAGGTTGCCAAAAAGAGGGTATGGGTAAAGAGTTATATGAGAATTATTCAGCTGCTCAAGAAATATTTGAAGAAGCAAATGAATTTTTAGGGAGACGCATCTCAGATATTATGTTTGATGGCAGCGAAGAAGAATTAATGGAAACTATCAACACTCAACCTGCTGTTTTCGTATATGAAGTTGCCTTGGCGAAAACTCAAAGTGAGATCCTTCCCGATGTTGTAGCGGGACATTCGCTTGGCGAATTTGCTGCCCTGGTGGTCAATGGTACGATAAGTTTTAAGGATGGATTAAATTTGGTCCTTAACAGAGCTTTGATCTCTCAGGAAGTTTGCAGTAATTTTGAAACTGCAATGGCGGCAGTCATTGGATTAGAGGATGACTACATAAAAAGGAGAGTTCATGAGATTTTTAACGAATCCGGAGAGCCGATCTATTTTGCTAATTACAACGGCCCCGGCCAGGTTGTCATTACCGGATCAAAAAAAGGAATAAGACTTGCATGTAAGTCATTCAGGAAAGAAGGTGCTAAAAAGGCCGTACCGTTGCCGATCGGAGGTTCTTTTCATTCTCCATACATGAAAGAAGCTGAATTGGAATTAGGTAAAATAATCAATTCGATTGAATTCAAAAAGCCCGTATGTCCAATTTATCAATGTGTGGACGCTGAGGTTCATTCTGATCCAATTGAAATTAAAAACAATCTGATCATACACATAACGAATTCAGTTCAATGGACAAGTATGGTTAGGAACATGGTGCGCGATGGGGTGTCTGAGTTTTATGAAGTAGGAACAGATGATACTTTGCAAAAGATGGTAGCCAGAATGTATCCCGATAAAAATGTCTTGTCTTTATTGGATATACCATTCTATAATAATATTAAATCATTTAAAGGAGATTAACCATGGAATTAAAAGAGTTCGTAGAAATATTCGCGGAACAATTTGATGATACCCCTGCAGACGAATTTAAAGCTGATACGGTTTTTAAAGATCTGGAAGAATGGGATTCACTGACTGCATTATCCATTATTGCAATGGTCGATGAAGAGTTTGAGTGTATGATAACTGGAGCGGATATCCGTAATAGTTCAACTATCGAGGATCTCTATAACTTAATAAAGACTAAATAAATATGTATAATCCATTCTCTTTAGAAGGGAAAACGATACTTATTACAGGTGCCTCTTCCGGAATTGGAAGAGGCATAGCTATTGAATGTTCAAAAATGGGGGCAACGGTAATTATTACCGGCAGAAATGTTGAACGTTTAAATGAAACTTATAAGTCCCTGGCAGGGAAAAATCATAAGCAAATTGTTGCTGATTTATCTAATGAAGAAGATATTAATAATTTATTGGAAGAATGTCCCCCATTAGATGGTTATGTAAATAGTGCAGGTATTCCTAAACTTACTACTGTAAAGTATATTAAAAGAAAAAGTTTAAATGAAATAATTGGAATAAATACAATTGCTCCAATATTACTGACTTCATTGCTTATCAGAAGCAAGAAAATTAATAAGGGTTCATCAATTGTATTTATTTCATCAATATCGGGTGTTAATATTTCTACTCTAGGGGAATCTACATACTCTGCTTCTAAAGGTGCTATTAATGGCTTTGTTAAAGGAGCGGCAATTGATTTAGCATCCCAAAAAATTCGTGTTAACAGTATAAATCCTGGACTTATCCAAACCAAAATATTGGAACTTGCAAATGAAATGTTTTCTAAAGAACAAATAGATAATAAGCTAAAACAATATCCATTGAAACGAATTGGTCAGCCAGAAGATGTTGCATTTGCTGCGATATATCTTTTATCTGATGCCAGTACTTGGGTAACAGGATCAAATATTGTGATAGATGGTGGCTTTACTTTACAATAATTTATAATTAATGGTATATAAAAAATGGGATTAGTGAAATTTAGCGGAATAGGCATAAACTCAATAAGCGTCACAATGCCTAAAACGAGAGTTAAGACAAGAGATCAAAAGCATCTTCTTAATGAAGAACAATTGCAAAAATTCATTGATACCACTTCAGTGGAAGAACGTAGAATAGCACAAAAAGATGTCACATCATCAGACCTGTGTTATGATGCGGCAAATCATTTATTCGAAAAAAATAATATTGAACGAGATGATATTGATGTTTTAATATTTATCAGCCAGACTCCTGATTATAGAGTCCCGGGATCATCTATCATTTTGCAAGATAAATTAAATTTGCCAATATCCACGATCGCATTTGATGTAAATTTGACATGTTCTGCTTATGTTTATGGCTTATTCCTGTCGTATTCAATGTTAAAAAATGATAATATTAAAAATGTTTTATTGCTGGTCGGTGAAACCTTGTCAAAAATTACGTCGACCAAGGATAAATCCACCGGACTTTTATTGGGTGATGGTGGAAGTGCTACACTTATTAATAAAGATCAAAAATATGGTGATAGTTACTT
>JAIOTT010000450.1 GCA_021106655.1 Bacteroidales bacterium | reverse complement strand
TTTGCAGCGGAGATACAATCTCCGCTGAGCTGGGAATTGAAAACCCGCAACCCGTGACTCGTAACCCGTTGTCATGCTGAGCGGAGTCGAAGCACGCCTCCCGCAACCCGCAATCTGTAACTCATTAGCATATTACCACATTAGCATATTAATTTTCAAATTATCTCATTTTCAAATTTCTTTCTGCCGCCATCCTCATTCTTAAATACTTCGAAATTCATTATTCGGTGTTCGATATTCAAGAAGGGTTTGGCACGGGGGCTGCATGCGTTTTGTTGTAATATTCACTAGTGCGGCATGGACCTGGAAAGCATTGTGTGGGAATTCCGGCCCACTTTCCATCTGTCCGGAATGTAGAATTCAATTTGAGTTTATTTTAGAAATGATGAGTTGATGGATCTTAGTTTTTTTCTTCTTAACTTCCGTATTAAAATGGGACAAGCTTATCTTTCATAATAATAATTGTAAGTTTACTGAAAAGCAAAGTGAAGCTCAGAAGATGAATTAGGATGAGAATTAATGCTGAACGGGAGAGCCTTGTCAGGATGTTCTGCTGTTGAGGTGCATTCACTTAGTTATTGGAATTTTTTTTATCCTAAAAATTTTCTGCTTATTAAAACAAAATTTTAGCTTAATAACATAGAAATATTAGTAGATGTTTGATATATTTGTGATATCAATACAATAAATATTAACTATTATGGATCAAGAAACTTATTTAAAAAGTTTATACTTTCAGCATCAGGACAAGAAATCAATAAGAGAAATAAATCCAAATATTGATTTCATTGAAGTAGATATTGATTATGCAAAAAATAACGAATATAAAATTGATAATGAAACAACAAAAATAAAGGCTGATGATTCCCCACCCTACCATATAAAATGTAGAAATTGGAGATGTTCCAAAGGATATTTTGATTTGACTTATGCAGTGTATGATTTGATCAATAATAAAAATGAATACGTAATTAAAAAATTTACTTGTGATGGTAAAAGTAAAAGAACCTATCACGAAGTTTGTGGATTTAAAGCTACATGCAAATTAATAAGAATAAAAAAATAAGGAAAAAAGTAATCCTAATTAGTATATGAGTTACTACATTAATGACGGAAGATCAATCAAATTGTGATGATAATCTCAACTGTATTCTGAGTATAGATAAACAATATAATGGCAACAAACAAACATGCAATAATTAGATATAATACTCTGGATAAATGCTTCCGGAATTTTGGAAGACGATATTATATCAGTGATCTGCTAGAAGAGGTTAATGAGGCTTTATTTGAGTTTGACGAAGATTGTTTTGGTATACGAATCAGACAATTACGTGATGATATTAGGTTTATGAAAAGTGAAGCAGGGTATTCTGCTCCAATTGAAGCAGTGAAAGATGGGCAGAAGGCATATTATATGTATGCAGATAAGGACTTTTCAATAAACAATAGCCCAATAAACAAAACTGAAGTCGAGCAATTGAGAAATATAATTTCAATATTACATCGATTTGAAGGAGCACCGCAGTTTGAATGGATCAATGAAATTGGTCCGTTGTTATCCACCAAATTTGGGTTGGACAATACCGATAAGCCGGTGATGTCCTATGATACTAATATTGATTATTCGGGTTATGATAAAATAACACCTCTCTTTAATGCCATTGTAAATAAGCGTGTTCTCGAGATTGATTATCATCCCTTTGATAAAAAGCCTTACAAATTTAAATTCCACCCTTACTATTTGAAGCAATACAATAATCGATGGTTTGTTTTTGGATTAAATGACAAACTGAATTTGCCAAAATGGAACCTGGCCCTCGACAGGATAGAAAGCTTAAATGAATGTCCAGACACTTATATCGATACGGATATTGACTGGGATGATCATTTTTATGATATTATTGGTGTTACTACTTCAAAAGATGGAAAACTTGAAGAAGTTGAACTCATATTCTCAAAGGAACAGGCCAGTTACATTTATACAAAACCATTGCATCCAAGCCAAAGGGCTAGTTTTTTGGAAAGTGGAGAGTTAAAAGTTATCCTTAAATTAATTCCTAATTATGAGCTTATATCGATGCTTTTATCATTTGGGGAGAAGGTTAGAGTAATAAAACCAGCGCACATTAAAGCTAAGATTGTTGATAGGTTAAAGCAATCGTTAAAGAATTATTTTTAACTATGCAGATACACTGCACTCTTAGTGCATATTTTTGTATCGTTAAACTTAAATATTATTGATTATGTTAAAGACAAACAAATCAGAAGGTATGGGTTCTGTTACTGAATTGAAAGAAAAACTATGGCAAGTAGCAGATATCCTAAGAGGTGTAATTCAAAGTTATGATTATTATTTTATTTTATATTTTCTTTTGCTACAGAGAGATGGTTTGCTGGTAAATTTACATAAATCGATTTCCCATGACGAGAAAAATACATTAAAGAAGGAAGTAACTTCTTATAATGGTGATAATGCAGAAATTCTCAAAGATATATATCTGGATTTAGAAAGTACCCTTGATACTATACCCAATAAGGTTATTTATGAAATAGTACTTTTACTTGATTCATTAGATCAAAAGGTGTTAAAAGATAACTTCCCAGATATCTTTGACGATTTGCTTTATAGGATTTCTAAAGAGCATGGAAAGCGTAGTGGTGAGATGATTCTTCCAAAAGAATTGAGTGAATTCTTAATTCAACTAGCCAATCTGCCTAAAAAAGCTAAAGTATATAATCCTTTTGCTGGTCTTGCTTCTTTTGGTGTCTTTTTAGATGAAGCATATGGCTATATAGGACAAGAGATTAATAATACAACCTGGGGACTGGGAGCTTTAAGGTTATTGGCTTATGAAAGAGAAGGAGTTTCTAAATTTTTATTAGGAGATTCAATAATAAATTGGAATCCAACTTCAAATGAAAAATTTGACCTGATTATATCGAATCCACCATTTAGAATGCGATTGCAGCAAAATATTAGAGGGAATTTTGGAATTATCAGGACTGGAGAACAATTCTTAATTGAAAAAGGGATTGAAGATTTAACTACAAATGGAAAGCTCATTGTAGTAGTTTCATTAGGATTCCTATTTGGATTAGGTGCTGAGCAAAAAACAAGACGTTTTATAGTGGAAAATGACTTGCTTGAAATGGTTATATCCTTTCCGGGAGGCTTATTGATGAATACTGGAATTCCTATTGCGGCTATTGTAATTAATAAAAATAAAAATAAAAAAGGATTTGTTCATTTTATAGATGCCAATAGTTCTATAGAAAATCTTGACCATAGTGAAAAGAAATTCAATGGCCATTCTCTTAAATCTATTATTAATAGCCAAGATGAATTAGATGATCAAAGAATAATATCGAATGAGAAAATAAAGGATTTCGATTATAATTTAATTGTTCATAGATATTTTCAGAAACATGTTGAAGGTGTACCGTTAAGTGAACTGGTTAGCGTAATTCGTGGAAAAAGAAATCTTGACAACCAACAAGGAAAATTTATTCGAATAAGAGATTTAAGACAAGATAAAGTTAATTTCAAGCTTGACATCAATAGTATTAAGCAATCTGAGATACCGAATCTTGCTAAAAAGATTTCGAAATCTTGTTTGTTATTAGCTACTAGGTGGAAAACATTAAAACCAACATATTTTGATTACTCTAATAATTCGATCTTTATAACACCTGATATTGTAGCATTAAAAGTGGATAATTCAAAAGTTGATGTTAATTATTTAATCAATGAACTTCATACAGACTATGTAAAGGAACAAATTGATGCTATAAGAGTTGGAAGTATAGTGTCAACAATAAGGACGGAGGATTTGTTAAATGTCAAGATCAAAATTCCACCAATACAGGAGCAGAGAGCTAAAGTGAAAGGTGTCTTTGAGGCAATCGCTGATGAAAAAAAGAGGGAATTGAGCCTCTTTAATAAAATTCATGGACTTGAAAGCGAAATTACAGAGCAGAATACTTATTTGAGACATAAATTGGCGGGACCTATATCAAATCTTGAAGGCTCATTATCCAATATTAAATGGATTATTTCTGAAATGGTTCAACCTAAAGTGCCTAAAATAATGAGTTTAAAGGTTAGTGAAAATCATGATATTACTTTTGGGAAATACCTTGAGATAATCGAAAGAGATATTCTTAAGATTTCGGATGCAGTGAGAAGACAGCTTAACATTGATGAAGATATTAGCTCAAAGAAACTTGAACCACTTGAAGTAATTAGCTTCATGCAAGAATTTATGGATGAATATAATTCAAATAATAAATTGAATTTTACAATTGAATTTAACTTTGATAAAGAAGTATTCCTTGGGAATGATGGAGAGATTATTAAAACATATATTCAAGGTAATCCTGATTTATTATCAGAACTATTTAATAATTTAATTAAAAATGCTATCACTCATGCCTTTTATAGAGATAAAGGTGAACATATTGATATCTTCTTGTCTAAAAATATTGAAGACAACAGTAAGGACGAAATTCGCATTTTGTTTTCAAATACTGGTAAAGGTTTTCCAAGTAATTTTGCTAAAAGTGAATTTATAAGAAAAGGATCAAAATCAGGAGAAAATGCTGGAGATGGTTATGGTGGTTGGTATATTAATGAAATTATTAAAAAGCATAAGGGTAATTTTGAGATTAAAAGTGGATTTTATAATGTTA
>JAIOTT010000402.1 GCA_021106655.1 Bacteroidales bacterium | reverse complement strand
CCGGAGGTTTTGGGGTTGCTAAAAATCTTTGTGATTTTGCTTTTAAAGGTGCCGACTGCGACATTAATGAAAATGTTGCTGATGCTATACGAAAAACTGTGAAGTTGGGTAAACCGGTTGGAGCCCTGTGCATTTCTCCTGCCTTAATAGCGAAAGTTCTGGGAGACGTTGAGCTAACAATTGGCCAGGATGCAGGAACAATAGAGCAATTAGAAAAGCTGGGCGCCAAACATATCAATACTGGTCATGGAGATGTGGTGATGGATGAAAAATATAAAATATTCACAACTCCATGTTATATGCTTGATGCAGATGTTATACATATTGAGGAGGGCGCTTCTAATATTGTCAGGAAGATGTTGTCAGTTATCAGTTAATAATTATCAATTACTTGCCTTGAGTGTTAGTCAAAGAGTCTGTTATTAACAAGTCTTAAATTACTATTGGCTGCTTGCTGCGAACTGCCTTCTGCTGATATTATCCCCAATTCACAATCCAATAAACTTTGGGGAAATTGCAGATATGCATAAATTTCATATTCCACCTCCAGGTATAACATCTTCAGGAAATGTTGTAAAAAGCACAAATATCCGGATTTGCAATTAGCGTAACCAAATCAATTTCCATAAAATCCTTTCCTAATATTTTACTTTTTATTACCTTCAACGTATCATTTCCATAATCACATATTTTGCTGATGCAGATTGATCCGGAAAATATCATTAATAAAGCCAGAAATGGAGATAAAGAGGCCTTTGGCAAGCTAGTTATGCAGCATCAGCAGTATGCATTCAACCTTGCTTTCAGAATAGTATGCAATGAAGATGACGCAAGGGATATTGTTCAGGACAGTTTTATTAAAATATGGAAAAACATGAAATTATATCTTCCTAAAATAAAATTTTCAACATGGATGTATAAAATTGTAACCAACACAGCAATTGACCATTTGCGGTTCAAGAAAAAAATGGACATGGTGAATATTGATGATTTTCATGAAAGATATGAGCAAACTAATGTTAATACACCTGAAACACTTCTCAACAATAAAGAAATAGGACAATTGATTAGCTCATTCGCTGATACACTGTCTGGAAAACAAAAACTTGTATTTGTACTTAGGGATTTACAAGGTCTGAATTCATCTGAAGTAGAAGAGATCATGGATTTACCTGAAACATCTGTAAAAAGTAATTTGTACCATGCCAGAAAGGCTATTGGAGAAAAGCTACACAAAATTTTATCTTATGAAAGGAGTATCCGATGAAATGTGAGATAATAAAAAAGAAAATCGATCTAATGGTCTTTGAGGAAAATAAACAGCTTTATGCTGAAATTTCAAGTCATATTGAAAGCTGTGACTCATGCCAATCTTATTTTACAGAAAGCATGGAGGCAAAAAAAATTATTGGACAAATGCAAAAAGAACCTGAATTGCATGATCCTGATGATTTAACAAATAGCATTTTAAGTGCAATTGATGAAGCAGATCAAACAACAAAATTAAATAATAGTAATTCTAAGATTTATTGGTTGATAAGAAGGTCTTTAGCAGCCGCATCAGTAACTCTGATGTTAGTTTTTGGAATTGAGCAATATATGCTATTTGATAAAATTTCAACAATGGAAGAACATGTCTCAGTTATATCCAGTGAACATAAACATATCAATTTGTATAATATAATAAATTATAACCTTGGTTTTCAGCCTGAATCCATTAACCACTTATTTACTAAAGATTTAATTAGTCCTGAACATCTAAATCTTAAAACTATGATTATTCGCACAAGATTATCTGCCATGGCAAACAATAAATTGGATAATCAAACAATTACTCAAATTATACAAGAAGTATCAGCAAGAAGTATAAATAATACAAATTAGGCGAATACCATTAATCTATGTTAGCAAATATGAGTACAAAATCTAAAACCAGAAGTCATGAAAAGAAAACACATCATATTTAGTATATTCATCCTGGCATTAACTTTTAGTAGTTGTAGAGAAATAACTGTTCACACCGTAGTGAATAAGGATGGATCGTTCACCCGAATTGTTACAATCACAGGAGACTCAGCAGATGTCTTCAAACCACCTAGATTACCTTATCGTGTGGATAATACCTGGAAAAAGGAAGTCTCAAAAGATACTATTAACGAAAAAAAATATATCCTTACCTATACAAAATTATATAAAAACAGTGATCTTATTAATGAGGAGATGAGTCAGGATACAGGTTGGAGAAAAAAAGTAAGCCGCACTATTGATGTAGAAAAAAGATTCGTATTTTTTTATTCCTACCTGAATTATACAGAAAGTATTGAGGCTTCAAATCCTTTAACCATGCTCGATTACCATAATTATATCACCAAAGAGGATCTGCTTTGGCTAGCTGGGAAAAAAATTGCTATTAGCAGTAGTGATTCAGCTAAAATAAATCAGGCAGAAGATAAGGCTGTAGCTTATTTAATAGAAGCTATAACTGAGGAAATTATCAATGCTATTAAAACAGGCTTTAGGCAATTAAACAATCCCGACATTCATCCTGATCTGGCTGAAGACTATCGAGACAGTATTGTTAAAAAAGTTGATGATTGGAAATTTAATTCTACCCTTGAGTTCGTCGATGACCTCGCTATATGGAGTGATAATGATGAAGTTTATAAACTGAAAGAAAAAGATCATCTGGCATTTATAGAACTGGATAGTAAAATACAATTCCTGGATGAGATTACTGGTAATACAGACTACACAGTATCAGTTGAGATGCCTGGTATTTTAACAGGAACAAATTCTCCTTCAACAAAAGGAAACATTGTTAGCTGGAATGTAAACACTTACTCATTTCTATTTGAAGATGTTACGATGGAGGTTGAATCCAGAGTAATCAATAAATGGATGTTTATAATAGCCGGAGTGATTTTATTGTTGCTAATCGGGCTGACAATATTCAAATCAAGGAAATAAATATGAAAGTCAAAAAAAATGAAAAATCTCACAATTCTTGTAACAGTTACCCTAATTTCAATTAGTTTTTATTTGAATTTATCTAAAGGTTATTAATTATCACTTAAGGGCTTTTATCATTTTCTGCAGTATTTCATTGTGATCAAAAGCCAGATCCGGAAGATTATCCAAAGAAAACCATTTTGCATTACGGGCATCATCCCCGGCATTAACATTATTATTCCCTTTGTCTACAAAACCAAAATGTACAACGCTAACAGTTCTATGACGTGGATCTCTGTCGATTGCGCTAAAAGAATAAAATTGCTTCAGCGAAACATTTTTCAAACCCGTTTCCTCATGTAATTCCCTTGCTGCAGCTACTTCCAGGGTTTCATCAATATCCACAAAACCTCCCGGAAATGCCCAGTGTCCCTCAAATGGTGCCTTGTCTCTTTGAATTAATAACACCGTCTTTTCAACAGTACTAATATCGAAAACAATGATATCAACAGTTAGGGAAATCATTGGATATTTGTATGTGTAAGGCATGATGTAAACTTTAAATTTATTAACAAAGATACAAAAGCAAAAATTCTAAATCCTAAATAAATTTCAATAATAAATCTATGTAATCTGTGGCAAATTATTATAAAAGAAAAAACCCCGAAAAACATGACTTCCGGGGTCTTTACTGTCTAACTAAAATAGGATTATGAGAAATTATAATAGAAATGACGTCATAGAATATGCCGACATAATTATTATCAATAGAATTCCAACGATATATGTTTTAAAATTTGAAGAGCTTTGAACTTGTGTATAATCAGTAGTTGATTGAACAGGGCTATCTTCAGTTGTAGATAAGTTATGGTTCGTAGAGATATTTTCAGAATCATTAAGTTTCTGAGCAATAAATTTTGTATCGAAGGGAAGGTCGTTAATTTCAGCTTCTTCTTCCATTGAAAACTCAACAGCCATTATTTGTTTCATCTTGTAGTTTGCAGCAATTTCACATGTATTAAAAGGAATATCCTCTACATATTTTTCTTCTTCAAGCAAAATTCCAAGACTTCCCCAGTAACTTTCATAATTCATTGCAACATTCCAGGTATCAAATGGAATATCATCAATGTAGTTTTCTTCCTCAAGAAAAAATTCTTCTTCAGGGATATTTGTTATTGCACTATTTGTGTTGAGTGTTATCAGAGCCAGTAGGATTAGAATTGTAGTTTTCATTTTTTTATCTGTTTGCTTATTTTCCTTTTATCAATTTACTATTTTCGTGCCAAAACTTATATCTTTCTGATTTTGTGTATTTTGTGGTGTTTTTTTATTGTTAAGTTCAGTTTTTAGTGTTCGTTTTTCAATATGGCCTGTTCGATTTTGAACAATATTTTACACTATGTCCTATACTTCTTGCTTCATGCAAGTTTTTATTAATATGACGTGAAAAGTTTCAGGGTGTTACATCCAGGATATAATTTAGGTAAGTTAACTACTAGGCGCCTTAAGCTTATACTTTCTCTTCAGACTCCCGTCTTCGGACTTCTGGCTTCCGGCTTTTTTCCTTCAACGACAATCACTATTTCTCCTTTGATTGTTTTGTCCTTATAATGGCATATTAATTCGGAAAGTGTGCCTCTTATGGTCTCTTCATAAATTTTACTGAGCTCCCTGGCAACAGCAGCTTTTCTTTCTTCCCCAAAATATTCGGCAAATGCTTCCAGACTTTTTAATAAGCGGAAGGGAGATTCATAAAAAATCATTGTATATGGAAATTCAGCAAGTTGCTCAAGTTTTGATTTTCGTCCTTTCTTGTGAGGTAAAAAACCCTCAAAAATAAAACGATCTGCAGGCAGGCCGGAATTTACAAGGGCTGGGACAGATGCTGTTGCACCGGGAAGGCATTCAACCTTAATTCCGCTTTTCAAACATTCCCTGATCAACAAATATCCCGGATCGGAGATCGCCGGTGTTCCGGCATCGCTAACCAAAGCAATGCTCTGCCCGGTAGAAATTACGCTAATTATTCTTTCTGTTGTTTTGTGTTCATTAAACTGATGGTGTGATTGCAGTTTTCCGGAAATATTCAGGTGCTTTAACAATATCCCTGTTTTCCTTGTATCTTCAGCAAGAATAATATCAACTTCTTTTAATATACGTATTGCCCGAAGTGTGATATCCTCTAAGTTACCAATTGGTGTGGGAACAATATATAGTTTGGGCATTCCTGTTATAGTTATTGTAACTGATCATATAATTCGTAATCTGTGTCATGCTGAACACTTCGGCCAGCTTAGTGTAAACTCCGTCGAAGCACGTAATCCGTAATTTTTAAAACTTTCTTTCTATGAGCCCTAATAGCTTTTTATAAGTATCGGTAGTTTCATCCCATTTATTCTTCAATTTTATTTCTTCAAAGGTTTTTACGACTTCTTCCAGAGTTTCCGGCTTGTTTAATTGATCTATGGCTTCCGAATAGACTTTCATGTTACCGTCAAATAATTCATTTATAAAAAGAAATTTTTCATTAAGGCCTATTGCCAGTTTTAGGTCTTTTATGTTTCCTTTTTGCATTTTAGCAGCTACACTTTCGTCTTCTTTATCACCATAAATGTCTTCATTAATTGACTTTGAGTTATCTTTGAATTTATCAACAACACTTTCCTCCGGGGAAGAAAACAAGTCGATTGTTGATTTATCTTCGATCTGTCTTTTCTTTGGGCTTATTATTTCTTCTTCCTTGCTTTCAAAAACTATTTTTACAGGTTCTGCCACTTCCTCCTCCTTCTTCCCTGCCACTTCCTCCTCCTTCTTCCCTGCCACTGCTCCTGCTACTGCCACTTCTTCTTCTTTCTTCTCCTCTGCCACTGCTACTGCTACTGCCACTTCTTCTTCCGGTACAGTCACACGGCCGTGTGAATCTCCTGAATCTTCCTGACTGCCGACTGCCAACTGCTGACTGCTAACTGCTGCCTTCTTCCCTGGTACAGCAAGATCACAATCTGGCTCTGCTTCCTCCTCATATCGATCAATACTCTTCAGTTCGTTAATATTTTCATATAGTTTTCTAACGTTCGACATTACAATATCCAGTTCTATCTGGGGAATTTTATCGGTATAATCAATTAGAACTGGAATTTGCTCCTGAAGTGACTCAAGAATATCCAGAATTTCATCTTTTACAATATTTGGCTTCATTTGTATTTTTTTGTCTTCTGTTTAAAACTTAGTGAGGTTTTGTTTAATTTTGTACAAAGAAAATAATGGATAAAGATATAAAAGATTATTCATAATATAGATAAATGTTTTTAGAAAACAAAACAAGCGATTCAAAGTTCAGAGGTTGGATAGAAGTAATCTGCGGGTCTATGTTCTCAGGAAAAACCGAAGAATTAATTCGTAGATTAAACAGGGCAAAAATTGCTAAACAAAAAGTTGAGATATTCAAGCCTATCATTGATACACGCTACGATGAAGAGAATGTTGTATCTCATGATGAGAATACTATTTTATCTACAGCCGTTGAAACTTCCTCTCAGATATTATTATATACCAATGATGTTGATGTTGTTGGTATAGATGAAGCTCAGTTTTTTGATACTGAGTTAGTATCCGTCTGCAATAAACTTGCAAACTCAGGTATTCGTGTTATTGTAGCTGGGCTTGACATGGACTATCTGGGTAAACCTTTTGGTCCATTACCTTCATTACTTGCAACAGCAGAATATGTAACAAAAGTTCATGCAATTTGTATGAACTGTGGAAATCTTGCTCAATATTCACATCGTATTATTGGAAATGATAAGTTGGTAGTGTTAGGAGAAAAAGATAGCTATGAGCCTCTTTGCCGTGTGTGCTACAATAAAAATTTACTAAAAAAGAAATCCAATTAATCAATCATGAAAACCGTACGATAAACTGTTTCTCCCGGCCTAAGTCTGATTACAGTTTTGCCTTCAAGTTCCCAGATTATTGTATCAAAAGAACTGGTATCAATATATGCATTGACATCCAATATTGCTTCCAAATCAAATACATGCCTGAACTGTCCGCTTGCATTTGTTTTTCCATCAACATATACATCATTTTTTTCAAGGATTATTGATGCATCTGGTACAATAATATTCGTATCGCTAAGATATTTAGCTGTAATTACAGCTTCGCATTCTGTTTCTTCCTTTTTACATGATGTATATAGAAACATACCGATAACTGTAGTAAGAATAAGAGGAAATATAAGTCGTTTGAGAAATATATTTTTCATAATTGCTAATAATTTATTATAATTGCACCAAGTTTTAATAAATAGCAAATATATAAAATTTTATACTTATGAAAAAATCAATCTTTTTTTTACTCGCATTTCTTCTTTCGCTAAATAGCCTTGTCTACTCTCAGGATACCAGAAAAAAAGTTTTAATAAGCACTGATTACGGTGATATAACTATAGTTCTTTATGATGAAACACCAATACATTGTGATAATTTTATTAAACTTGCTGAAAATGGTTTTTATGATGGAACTATTTTTCACAGGGTGATAAAAGATTTT
>JAIOTT010000374.1 GCA_021106655.1 Bacteroidales bacterium | reverse complement strand
AACTGATGATGTGACAATTACAGTAACATCATGCAATATTTACGGTAATGTCAATTATAATAATATATTAAATACAACACTAGGTAATGTTTTATTAACCCTAAAAGATAAATACGGAATAATAGTTGGTTCCACTCACACGGATACCTTAGGGAATTATATAATCAATGATCTAAGAAGTGGTACATATACACTCAATGTTAAATGCTCAAAATTGCCGGGTGGATATAATTCAGCCGATGCCCTTATGATAATGAAGCATTTTGTAATGATGGACACTTTATCAGGATTAAATCTGAAAGCTGCAGATGTTGATAGCAATGGATATATAAATACAATAGATGCCCTTGCAACTGCTATGCGCTTTGTTGGGTTGATCAGCACCTTTACTGCAGGCGACTGGGTGTTTGATGGCGATACAGTATCAGTTGACAAGGCAACTGTGTATCATGAGATCTTTGGTTTGTGCTATGGTGATGTTAATGCTTCATTCTTACTTATAAAAAACTGGCTCATCTTTCTTCCGTCATTGAAAGCTTTTTTCAATGACAATAAAAACCTGAAGAATAATAAATATTTTCATAAATAATATTGTACTTTTGCCTGCTATTCTTGCGTTCTTCCATGAACAAGAATTTTAAAATCAATACATATGAAAAAATTATTCTTTTTTATAACAGGAATATTGTTAATATCAAGTGGCTTTTCTCAAAATCTTGACGAAATATCTACAGGGAAATTCAGTACAGGTGTTGATATCTTTACTGATAGCTGGCAGGACTTACCTGAAGGCATGACACAGAGAACAATGAACCAGGGTGTCAACTTTTAGTTGATGTATAATCATCCCTTTGCCGGGAGTAACTTCAGTGGTGCACTTGGAATAGGAATAGGGACTCATAATCTATACAATAACTCACTGCCAACCACTGACTCAACAGGAAGCACTGTTTTTGTACCAATTGAAGATATTAATTACAGAAGATCCAAAATAACCCTTACTTATTTGGATTTCCCAATTGAATTCAGATATAAATCAAAAGATAAGTTCAGGCTTGCCATTGGATTTAAAGCTGGTGTAAATATCAGCAGTCATATGAAATACAAAGGAGATGAACTTAGCGGGATCTTAGAAGAAATTAAGATTAAATCATACAACCTTAGAAATCTTGAGGACTGGAGATATGGAGTAACGGCAGCTATAGGCTATAAATTTATAAACATGGTTTTCTTCTATTCTTTGAGTCAAGTATTTGAAAAAGGGCGTGGACCAGAACTTTATCCAATTTCAATAGGAATTTCATTGAGACCTTTCTAATCAAAATAATAAGAACAGAACAAGCAGGATTGTCAATCCAACAAAATAACCGCTGTATACCTCAGAGGCTTTATGTTGTTTTAGTTTTAGTCGGGCAAATCCAATTAATCCTGATACAAAAATTATTGAAATAATAATATACGGAATTCCCAACATCAACTTAAGTGATAATCCTAAAAAAATTCCTGTCATACCACCAATAGCAAGCATATGTAAGCTAATCTTGCAAAAGAAATTAATGATCAAGGCAATTAATACCAATAAAGTTGCACCCAGTAAATACAGATTATAAAAATCAGGCAAATAAAGCTGTTTGATAATATGATAAGTCATATAATAAAAAACAGCTGTTACAATAAAAGGAAGCAACCTGTCTTCTCTCATTTTCATCTGCAATGATGGTATCAGTCTATGCTTAAGAAAAATAAGATTTATTATTAATGGGAATAGGAAGGTTGTTATAAATACTAATCCAATTATTCTGATTTTTGAATACTCCGGTATTACATAAGAATAATAAATACTCATGTTGAAAAACAAAATCAGGACATAAGTAGGTATCAATAGTGGATGAAAAATGTAAGAAATTATATTTGCAACTCGTGTCTCTGGCATCTATAAAAATTTGTTGATATTTTATTATTCAGAAATGAAATGATAAGCCTTAATGAAATCTTTGATAAGGATGTATATTATAACTCTTTTCTTAGGCGGGCAACAGGAATACTCAGTTGTTCCCGATATTTAGCAACAGTCCTCCGGGCAATATTATAAGACTTCTCCTTCAAAACTGCAGTGAGTTGCTCATCTGTCATGGGCTTGCTTTTATCTTCTGAGTCGATGCAGTTCATAAGGATCTTTTTTATTTCCCTTGTTGAAACTTCTTCACCACTATCTGTTGTTAAAGATTCAGAAAAAAAACTTTTAAGTAAAAAAGTGCCAAATGGAGTCTGGACATATTTACTATTAGCAACTCTTGAGATTGTAGAAATATCAAGCTTGACTATTTCAGCAATATCCTTAAGGATCATAGGTCTCAATTTTGTTTCATCACCATCCTGAAAATATTTACTCTGATAAATCATAATAGCATTCATGGTTATATACAAGGTATGTTGCCGCTGTTTTATGGCATCAATAAACCATTTTGCGCTGTCGATTTTTTGCTTAATAAAAACCATTGCATCTTTTTGCTGGCTACTTTTGCGGCTTTTTTGTTTTGAAATAGCTTCCAGCATGTCAACATAAGTCTTACTTAGCCTTAATTCCGGAGCATTTTTTGAGTTTAGAGTAAGCTCAAGCTCTCCATCATTATTATGAATAATAAAATCAGGAATAATGTAATAATTGGTTTTTGTGGTTTCGCTTAATGAGTTTCCGGGTTTTGGATTAAGCTTAAGTATTTCATTTATGGCATCCTTCAGCTCCTGTTCACTCATTTTGGACTTCTTCAATATTTTATCATAATGCTTTTTTGTAAATTCATTAAAATATCTTTGAATAATAAGCTTTGCATTTGCAATGGCCGGATTGTCATCCTCTTTTCGCATTAACTGAATAAGTATACATTCCTGAAGATTT
>JAIOTT010000182.1 GCA_021106655.1 Bacteroidales bacterium | reverse complement strand
ATAAACAAAAATTTTAAAAGATTAGTATTAAAAAAAAAAAGAATAAACATAAAACATATTGGTCAATTTTGATACACATAAAATCCTTAATATAATATCTACTATTAAATATTAATACATATATATATAAATAAAGTACAACAAATAAATGCTAACCCCAACACAATGTAAAAATACAAATTAATTTAAAGATGTGTTAATGTAAAAATGATGGAGCGTAAGCAGTCCGCAGCAGACAGTTCACAGTCGACAGTCTTCAGTCAGCAGCTCGCTAATTACTATTATAAATTAAATCGTTAATCGAATGTTCGTCAATCGATTATTCTTTTTTTAAGCTGCCCCGCACCCATTAATTATTCATTAACCATTGATCATTACTCCATTGTATCTTTATACCTTTGAATCTTTTACCTAACGATCAACTTCTCCCTCACCACCCACTCCTCCGAAACCACCTCAACAACATACATTCCTTGCCTCAGCTCTGAAATGTTAATTACACCAGTTAATTGTGTTTCTGTCAATACCTTTTGGCCAATCTGGTTATAAATATTTACTTCACTAATAATTACTCCATCTATGTTTGAGATATAGATTTTTTTCTGCTGGATTTGGAAAGATTAGAACTTCAGATTCTACATTAATATTTGGAATCCCAATAGCATCACAAGCATCTTCCACTTCTTGCTGACTATTGCAGCCAGATGCATTATTCTCGATATAAATTGTACCATTTGGACTAGCTAAATAATCACAGACACTTTGCACCTCACATATGGCTAATAAATTGTTATAAGTAATCACTAGTGTCCGATTAAATTAAAATAACGTTCTTTGAAATCCTTGATATATCTGGCTTGTAGAGTTTTTTAAATGCGTGACGATTTGAATTGAAAAACTCCCGTTGGTATCGTAAGTGTATTCTTCTTTCTCATAATTAATCCACTGACTGTTGCTTACATTATAATATTCTAACAAGGCGTTGTCCAGGGATTGCTTTACGGCTTGTGTTGATTTAAAAATAATGGGAAAGTTGTAGGTTGAAGGTTACAGGTTCAAGGGCTTATAGCTTTTAAGGTTCCAAGATTCATATTATTCCATCAACTGGCTTACCATCAACCTAAGTTCATCAATTTGCTGCTGTTGATCTTCAATTATTTCCTGTTGCTCTTTAATCGCTTCTGTAAGTATGGGTATCATTCCGATATAATTTACTCCTTTGTATTCTATCCCACCATCCTTTTTAACTTTTTTATCTTCTTCTGAAATATTCTCATTTAAGGGATGAACATTATCACTTACCAATTCAGGGAAGAGAGCTTCAAGCTCCTGTGCAATAAATCCAAATTGTCTCCCTTTATCAAAATTGATCTTCTCTGCCTCAGCTGTTGTTTTAAATGTGAAGGAGTATGTGTTAAGTTTTTTGATCTTATCAAGTGATCCATCAATGGATCTTAAGTTTTCCTTAAATTTTCTGTCAGAGATGTGGATCAGTGATCCAGTGTAGGCAAGGTTACCTGAAAAATATCCTGCATAATTGGTATTACTCCCACCTGAGCCCCAAGATTTAATTCCATATACATTAGTACCATTATTAGCATCAACAGACAAGCCGTATGTATTGAATTGATCATCATCCCTATGGATCGAAATGCTTATACCAAATACAAGATTCTGATTGCCTGATGCAACATCAATATAGTTGAACTGTCCATGAACACTACCAGTTGATCCGGTGTGATTAACATAGTTATGAATTCCTGTTTGGTGCTGGGTTGTTGAAGTGGAGTTTACGTATAATCCAGTTGTCGAATATGGGGGATCAAAATTTCCTGTATATTCAGAAGAAACATAAACCCCATAGTTATTGCCACCGGAGGATGTATTTTTAAAATATCCACCATATCCTTGATTTGAAGTGCTTGATTCTCCATATGCGCCACAAGAGGATGATCCTAAATAGCCATAATTAGTAGAATTATATTGCCCATAAGCACCCCAAACAGCACCCCCGAGAAAACCATACTTATTTGAGGAATATTGACCATAAGCACCAAATACACCTCCCAGATAACCAAAACGGTCAGATGTGCGTTGCCCATATACACCATATAAATCTCCCCCGAGATGTCCACTTCTGCCGGAGATGGAATTCTCACCATAAACACCAATGCCGTTGGAGTAACCATAAATCCCGTAATTATCATAATCACTTGTTCCAAGAGATGTTCCGAGAACACCTATCTCATCTCCTGAAAGGCCCAAACCAGTGATGCCGTCAAAGTCGGTAGATCCCTGTACACCAAGATATGCCCTTGTATCATATGTTGCTTCCGTTTTAATTGCAGTACTTCCCGATCCTGTTGATGTATTCCTGAACAAAGATAAAACTCCGCCAGACACAGGTTTTGTTACATCAAGCACTACAGTTGGCACTGTGGTTCCTACCCCGATATTTGAACCATCGTTGAATAAATTATTGCCCGATGTCCAACTGCTTCCATTGTGGTATAAGGTTGAGCCGAGAGCGCCTGACGGTAATTCATCAGGCAGGGTTACTGTATTTCCACTGCTAATAGATAAATTACTACCACTTACTGATAGACTCTGCAACTCATTAACAGGATCCGCATCGGCATCATTTACATTTGCTGTGTTTTCAGAGTATAATGCATAAGGGACAGACATTAATTGTGATGTTCCCATCAATGAATAGGATGTCCCTCCGGAAGTATCCATTTCTGTTTTGATGAAGTAAACCTTTGCTCCCCAACTAATAGCTGAGAAATTTCCGGATAAAACACCTCCTTGGCCAATTCCAATATTGAATAATCCAAACTGATTTGTATGGGCAAGGTGAGCTTCACTATAAACCACAGTCCCATTAACACTTCCCTGTAATATACTTATTCGAAGGCCAACATCTTGGTCAGTGATAAGATTTCCAAGGTTGTCGCGGGCTATTGCCTGGTATTT
>JAIOTT010000298.1 GCA_021106655.1 Bacteroidales bacterium | reverse complement strand
TAGCCACTAAGGCATGAAGACACAAAGATATCACGAAGACTGACAAATGACAGCATTATTAACTTTGTGAACCTTAGAGTCTTGGAGTCTTTGTGGCAATTGAACTTTCAACCCTTGATTGGCGTTACAAACAAATATATACAATTTATCTTAATAAATGAAAAGATAATTATTAATGCTTAATGATGTAATTTGTTAGATATTGGGATTTGCGACAAGCTGCTATGAATATCATAAGTCAGAGGCATGAAGCTGGCTTTCATCTCTCACAATCTCCTTATCACATTAACATATTATCACATTATCAAATAACTCAGGTCTTCCGTCTTCCTGCTAACTCTAGTCACTCCAAACTTTAGCTCACTTTAGTCACTTATTTCTACCAATTTTACTATTTTTGCAAAGTATTTAAAACAATGATAGCTGATGGAAGAAGAGTTTTTAAATTATGATGATGAACAAATTGTTGGCCTTATCGAAAGATTTGAGGCAATGCTTGATGAGGATGATCATTATTTTTTCGATGTTGAAGAATTTGAAAGTATCATTGACTATTATCTTGAAAGGAAGAACTTTAAAAAGTCTAAGCTGGCAATAAACTACGCTAGGCTGCAACATCCGAATGCCAGTTCTATTCTTCTTAAGTTAAGTCAATTTTATATTTTCTCAAATAAATTTAAGGATGCACTCGAGAAACTCTCGGACTTAGAAATTCTGGAACCTACAAATTCTGATATTTATCTTACAAGAGCGTCTATTTACAGCAGGTTAAAGGAATACGAGAAAGCAATAAGTGAATATTTTAAAGCAATTACTTTTTCAGAAGATAAGGATGAAATATTCATTAGTATCGCTTACGAATATGAGAACATTGGTAACTACATTGAAGCCATTGATTACTTTAAAAAGGCAATTATGATAAAGCCAAAAAATGATTCTATTTTATATGAATTGTCATTTTGCTATGAGATTGCTAATAAAATTGAAGAAGGGATAGATTTCCTCAAAGATTACACAGATAAAAATCCATACTCAAAAACCGGATGGTTTAATCTTGGTGTTGCATATAGCAATATGGGACTGTATGAAAATGCAATTAACGCTTACGAATATGTTGTGGCTATAGATGAAAAATTCGCCTCTGCATATTTTAATATTGCAAATGCATATGCTAATCTCGAACAACATCACAAAGCTATTGATATCTATCTGGAGACCTTTAATTATGAGGATCCTGAAGCAATGACTTATTATTATATTGCTGAGTGTTTTGAAAAACTAGAAGATTACAAATCTGCAAGCGATTATTACAGGAAAGCCCTGCATATCGATGATACTCTCTCTGATGCCTGGATAGGTCTTGCTTTTGCAAATGTAGAAATGAGGAATATTTCGTATGCACTTAAATATGTGGATAAAGCATTAGAAATTGATTCAACAAACCCGGAGTATTGGTTTTTACATGGAGACCTGCAACATAAACTGGAATTATGGGATAAAGCACTTTTATCTTATAAGAAAGTGAGTGAACTTGACCCTCAAAATTTCGAGATATGGATTGAATATTCAAATGTTTATGCTGAACTTGAGGAATATGATAAAGCCATCACAACTATTAAGAAAGGTATAGAAAAAAATCCTGAGTCTTCTGAATTATTATACAGGCTAACGGCATATTTGCTTAAATCCAAATACACTAAAGAAGCATATCAGTACTTTGAACTCGGACTTCAGACTAACAACAGGAAGTTTCACCACTTATTTGATTATTTTCCTCAAATCAAAAACAATCATACCCTTATAGAACTGGTTGAATTATACAAGGATAAGAAAATTAAGAAGAAGGAATAATAATACAAAGATATACAGATATACAGATATACAGACATACAGACATACAGATATGCTGAAGTATACCTAAATACCTGAATATCTATATATCTGAATAATTGAATTATGGGAAGAAAAATTAAATCAAACAATCAATAATGCGTGAGTATATATATACCGTTTTCAAGGGCATAGCGATGGGTGCAGCAAATGTTATTCCGGGCGTATCAGGGGGTACTATTGCATTGATAACAGGAATATTTGAAAGATTGATTGATGCGATCAAATCTTTTAATATTACTGCTATAAAATTGCTGTTTAAAGCTAAGTTTAAGGAATTTGTAATACACACAGATTTAAAATTCCTGATCTCTCTTTTTATAGGAGTTTTTATTGCTATCGTTAGTCTTGCTAGACTTTTTGATTACCTTTTTGAAAATTATCCTGTTTATATATGGGCTTATTTCTTTGGACTTGTTTTAGCATCCGTATATTTTGTGGGCAAAACGATTAGTAAATGGACTAAGAGTGTAATAATCACTTTTATTATTGGAGCCGCTATTGCAATACTAATTTCAGTGTTGAGCCCTGCTTCTGAAAACAGGAATTTCTTTTACATGATATTATGTGGTATAGCCTCAATTTGCAGTATGATACTTCCCGGCCTGTCAGGATCATTTATTTTGATGCTAATGGGAAATTATCAGCTTGTTGCTATCGACGCAATTAATAATGCTGACTTTACTGTTTTGCTGCCCTTAATTATAGGAGCTGTTGTGGGACTACTGGCATTCTCACATTTCCTTTCTTGGATATTTAAGAAGTATAGGAATGAAACTATCTCTATTTTAACTGGTTTTATTTTAGGATCTCTTAGTATTCTTTGGCCCTGGCAAAACGAATCTTACCTAAAAGATATTTTGGGTAATTTTGTTCTGAAAGCAAATGGAGACAAGATAGTTGAACATTATGAAAAATATATGCCTGTAGGCTTTAATACTGAAGTTATTCTTGCCATTGTATTTGTTATTGTTGGGATGATCAGTATCTGGGCAATAGAAAAGCTGGCTGAAGAAAATAAAGATGTAAAGGAAGAAAGTCAGGAGTAGACAGTCCTCAGTCAGCAGTTATTGGAAGGGATTATTCTCACATAATTCCAGCTTCAGGCTCCGGGCTTCCAGCCTTGTATATTTGTAAATCTCTAAAGTAATATAATTAAAATAACTTAGGTAGATGAGAACGTATGGCCTGATAGGATATCCTCTTGAACACTCATATTCACCTGATTTTTTCAATAAAAAATTCAAAGAGGAAAAGATCAAAGGTGTGAGATATGAATTATTCCCACTTGAAAATATCTCTGAATTTCCAGGCCTTATAAAAATGCACCCTGACATCCGGGGTTTAAATGTTACTATTCCTTACAAAGAATCTGTAATCAAATATCTAGATTTTATTGAGCCTGATGCAAAAATTGCCAACGCAGTCAATACTATTCGTATAGATAATTCTCCTTTAGGGTTAAGGTTAAAAGGATATAATACTGATATTTACGGATTCAAAACAACACTTAAGGAAGTCTTAACCTCAAAGCACACAAAAGCTCTAATATTGGGCAGTGGCGGAGCTTCAAAAGCTGTACAATTTGTTCTTGATAGTTTAGGAATTATATTTAGAGTTGTATCCAGAATTCCTTCTGGAAATCAGCAAATTAGTTATAAGGAAATAACAGATAAAATGTTGGCGACTCATCCATTAATCATTAATACTACACCATCAGGTATGTCCCCGGAGACTTCAGGGTATCCCCGGATCCCTTATCATGCTTTATCATCAGAAAATATTCTTTACGACTTGATATACAACCCAAAGGAAACAAAATTTTTACGCTTTGGTAAAATAAACGGAGCAAAAACTATTAATGGAATTAAGATGTTTCAACTGCAAGCAGAAAAGTCATGGGAAATCTGGAATAATTCGTAATCCGTAATTCGTAATTAATGTCTAATCCATTTGTTTAATCTTACAACTCACTAACTCCAAGTACTCCAAGTACTCCAAGTACTCCAAGTACTCTAGGCACTCTAAGTACTATTCCTCCTTAATAACTTCGATAGTAAAATCAGTAACAAGAACCGCAATTGCGCCAACTGCTGCGAGGATAGGTGCAACGAGGGCACCTATAATTCCAATGTTAAGCGGAATTTCGATATATGTCTTTCCTTCATCATTTTTTATGATGATCCTTCTAACATTACCTTCATGGATCAAATCCTTGATCTTCTGAACCAGTTCTTTACCTTTTACTTTGAATTCGTATTTTTTTTCTTTTGTCATTATTTATTTTTTTGTAGATTTTTTTGTTTTAGTGCTTTTGTGTCCCATTATTCTTCAGCCAGTAAAACACAAAAGCACTAAATTACACTAATTTTATTTTGTTTGCTTGCCTATGAGTATCCATCCATATATAAGAATGGTTGTAAAGCATAAGCTAAAAAATAATCCATTAAGATTGCTTAAGCCCATCCATTCCTTATAAAAGATGTCAAATACACCAAATATTATTCCAATTATACCAACAGCAAGGAGAGAATAAAAAAGAACATTATCAAGAATTTTTTTCTTGTAAACAGTATCTGTCTTCTCTTTCTGCCTTTGTGATTCAGAATATTTTTGCTGCGTATAGAATTTATAATATGAATGGTAGGAATCTGAATATCTTCTTGTTTTTCGCGCTCTTGCATTATATTCCTGACGGTGTCGCAGATTATAGTCGTAAATCCTTCTCTTTCTAATGTTTATTAAAATATGGTAAGCTTCATTAAGTAGCTGAAATTTGGCAGTGGCCAGTGCATCATTTGAAACATCAGGGTGTAAGCTTTTTGCTAGTTGACGATAAGCCTTTTTAATTTGTTCTGAACTTGCAGTTTTTCGTATTCCTAATATTGCATAATAATCAGGCAGCATATTATCAGAGTCATTTAATTCCCATTTTGATGTATCGGAAATATAGATTATTTGTTAAAAATTATTGTTACGGGTTACGGAGATTAGTTTGCATTCTTAGTAGAAGTCTGACCTTGAGGAACTGGAGTCGTATAATAAACAGTTATTGAAGTAGAACCTGTTAATTTAACAAGATTTTGAATAATCATTGAAGGATCATTACCAGGTCCGCTATATTTTACTATTCCATTCATAATTATATCTTCATCAAAATAGCCATTAATTGTGGTTGTGATGCTTGTAGATCCACTCTCGTTTACTATACGTTGCAAAACCAATCCACGGTCATTGCCTGGACCGCTATACTTTAATTGCCCATCACTATTTACATCTCCTGCTATCATTCCAAATATTCCAGACTCAAGTTTTATTAAAGCTTGAGAACCTCCACCATATGGCGGGAAATTCAAAGTATCACTGAAATCATAAACTGACACATTTGGTATAGCTATTGGGGTTTCACTCATTACTGGCATATGATTACAGTGATGCAGACATAAATAATAATTCCCGGCTGAAATACCATCAAAGTTAACAGATGATGCAAGGTTTGTATCAGCAATATTGCCATTATTCAACAGTATTGCTACACGCTGTGCAATTATTACTGCTGGGTTTGTGGCATTACGGAGTTCAACAAGTATCCAGTCAGCCATATTTGCAGGTATTGAATTAAGGGTTTCAGTACCCGTGTAATTCCACGGACTCCTATTATATGGTTGATTATTAGGTAATATACTTTGCAAATTAGTGTGCATTAATCCACCGCCTGCATAGGCACCCTGGAGTAAAGTTTTTACAGTTACAGGAGTACCACATGTAGTTACAGATACAATTACATCATCACTAGCTGTACAGCCATTGACATCAGTTACTGTTACTGTATATGTAGTCGTAGTTGTCGGGCAAACATTAATTGTTGCAGAAGTACTGCCTGTATTCCATAAATAATTTACTCCTCCCATAGCTGTTAAATCTGTACAATTATTCTGGCAAATAGACACATCATCTCCTGCATTAGCTGTTGGTAAAGGCCAGACAGTTACAATTACCTCATCAGCATCAGTACAGCCATTTACATCGGTTACTGTTACGGTATATGAAGTTGTAGTTGTCGGGCAAACATTAATAATCGCAGAGGTACTACCATTACTGCACAGATTATTTACGCGTACCATAGCTGTTAAATCTTTGCAATT
>JAIOTT010000505.1 GCA_021106655.1 Bacteroidales bacterium | reverse complement strand
AACATATGAGCCTTGTGCAAAAATGCCTGTACTCAGCATGTTCTCAATGATAGTGTTGTTGATCCTTAATGTTGGGTTAGGAGAATTACCAACAGTATCGATTTGCACACCCCTGACACCATTGCGGATTATTGCATAATTGATCTCATTGTCAATACTCATGGCCGAAAGCCATATCCAGTTCCATTGCCCGGGAATATCCTGATAATAACTTTCCAGACGATCGCCCTGAATAGTAACAGGATTATCAAGAGTACCATTTATTTTTAATGTCCCATCCCTGTATACATAAAGGAAGGAGTTGCTATGCATGTATACCTTTGTTCCTTCCTGAATGTTTAATGTACAGGCCGAGTCAACCACAACATATCCATATACTACATGTGGCTTATCATTGATAAATTCGAAATCCGACGAAATTATGTTATAATAATAAAAATAAGCATCCTGGCCCCATGCCACCAGATCGACATCCTGTATGTTGCCATTAGTCTCAAATACAATTTGATCTGTTACAACCATAGGGTTATTTGTATTATTCGGATCTATAGTAAGATGAATGAAAATGTAAAGACTGTCTTTGGAGGCAATCTCAATATCAGCAACATTTATTGAAGGATAACCGTCTACATTTATTCTGAAAAAGGAGGCGTTTCCGCCTTCCAGCCTGATAGATGATATCATTATTGTGTTATCATGACGATTGTAGACTTTTAGCTGAAGGGTAGCAGATCCAACTGTCGTGAAGATTGTGTCAAAAAGTATTGAATCAGTTGAAAATTCAAGCTTGAGAGAAGGGTTGTTATCAATAAAATCATCTTTCTTACATGACTGAAATGAAAGGATTACCAACAGAAGAATAATTCCTGATTGTAAGAATAACTGATGGGTTTTACGTAAATTCATAATTTCAAATCAGATGCAAAAGTAGTATAATTTCGTATATGCGAAGAATGATAATAGAAAACACCTAACGTAAGACGTCAAACTATTATTGGATGCTAAACTTTAATTGTCAAAAAACATCGAAATTATTCAAATATATAGGCAACCTTTGAGGGTTTTTTAGTGTCATAAAGTATATGTTAACTATCTTATACTAGCTTGCTTTAATCATAATGCTTCAGAAAAGTGGAGACCAGGAACCACTTAATAAAAACGGGGCGATACCGAAAAGCCAGACGAGTAGGGAATCTAAAATTATTGAAGATGAAAACAATATTTTACAATTTAACATTGTTGTTGTTTGCCGTATCAAATGTGTTTTCACAAACAAATGTCCCGGGAGGCGTTGTTAATGGAACCTGGACACTTGCCGGCTCACCTTATCTTGTTCAAGGAAGTATTCAAATTATTGATGGCGATTCATTGATTATTCAGCCTGGCGTTACTGTGAGCTTTCAGGGCACTTACAAGCTTTTGGTGCTTGGTAAACTAAAAGCCATTGGTACAGTAACGGATACTATCACTTTTACTGCTGTCGATCCTATTGGTGGCTGGCGCGGAATTAGGTTTGATAACACTCCTTCAACCAACGATACTTCAAGAATAATATATTGCAAAATAGAGTTTGGCAATGCCAGTGGTAACGTCACTCCAGAGAAGCATGGCGGAGGAATTTATTTCGATAACTTTTCAAAAGCTATTGTTTACCATTCCAGCATTGTAAACTGTAAGGCAAATAGAAATGGGAGTGGGATTTATATTGATTCTTCAAGCCCGATCATTAAAAATAATTCCATTTCAAATAATACTTCTTCTATGAATGACCGTGGAGGAGCGATTTGTATTAAATTCGGAAACCCTACAATAAGCAATAATATAATTACAAATAATACTGGTAATCATGATGGAG
Organism: Bacteroidales bacterium; assembly: GCA_021106655.1. Taxonomy (GTDB): domain Bacteria; phylum Bacteroidota; class Bacteroidia; order Bacteroidales; family SMBSF77; genus SMBSF77. Next base: position 1,587 of record JAIOTT010000505.1, on the reverse strand, counting down.
GAGGAATTTATATTGAGGGAGGCAGCGCCACCATTATCTATAATATTATAACATATAATACAGCGGGCTCCGGAGGCGGAATAACTATTTCTATGGGTAGCCCGACTATTAGCAACAATACCATTTCAAATAATTTTTCCACCGGCAATGGTGGTGGTATTAATATTGAGCCCGGCTTTTCCCCAGGCCCGACTATCAGCAATAATATCATTTCTAATAACACGGGTCAAAATACGGGGGGCGGAATCAATTGCCATGGTGGTGCCATCATCAATAACAATTCTATTTTTAATAACACATCCAGTTCGGGTGGGGGAATTGTTAGCTATACTCAAGATATTATTATTAGTAACAATTTTATCAGTAACAATACAGTTCCTCCCTCTACATGGCATTATCAGGGAGGTGGAGGAATTTGGTGTGTTAGCGGTTCCTCAGGAGTTGAAATATTCAATAACGTAATCTCTAATAATAGTGCGCCCAATGGCGGAGGGCTTTTATGCTACAATTCATCGCCAACATTTACTAATAATACTGTTGCAAACAATAGTGCATCCAATAATGGAGGAGCATTATCCTGTTCAGGCTGCAGTCCAAATTTTCTAAATTGCATTTTCTGGGGCAACACTGCATTGACAAGTGGTGTCCAGGCTTTTCTTTATGACGAATCATGCGACCCTAATTTTAATTATTGCGATGTGGAGGGTGGCAGTGCGGCATTTGAACTAAATGGTAACTTTTATACTGGTACATATTTGAATAATATTGATACAGACCCACTGTTCGTTGCTCCTTCGGGCGGTAGTGGCACAGGATTCAATGGAATGGCTGCCGATTGGTCATTACAAAATATCTCTCTTTGTATAGATGCCGGTGATCCCAGCGGAACTTATCCACCAACTGATATTGTCGGAAATCCACGCGTATTAAACATTATAGATATTGGAGCATACGAGTCTGGTGGAACAACAGGGATAAATGAAAATTATCAGACATCTGTTATTAATGTATATCCAAATCCTTCTTCCGGAAGATTTACTTTAGAAAGTTCGATAGTAAATATTTACAAAATTGAAATATACAACGTCATAGGAGAACGAATTTATGAAACAACTAACATGAAAAAACAATCCTCAAACGAGATAGACCTTTCATGCTCTCCGAAAGGAATTTATTTTGTTAGAATTTATAACGGGACTATAATTTATGATAGGATAGTTGTTGTTCAATAAGCATTTTTAATTTTGTCTTGCAATATAGAACAGATAGCTTCATCTAAACCAATTGTATTGTAAATTTTCGATATAACATTTGCATTGAGCATCAAAATATGTTATATTTGCGTATATAATCTACGAATCAAAAAATCAAACTAGTGATATGCCCTAAATCGTTGGTTATTATAATTAATTTAAATCGAATTATTATGAAAAAATTTACTTTACTTGGTGTAGCATTGATGCTATTTACGGTATCAAATGTGTTTTCACAAACAAATGTCCCGGGAGGCGTTGTTAATGGAACCTGGACACTTGCCGGCTCACCTTATCTTGTTCAAGGAAGTATTCAAATTATTGATGGCGATTC
>JAIOTT010000357.1 GCA_021106655.1 Bacteroidales bacterium | reverse complement strand
TAGCCACTAAGGCATGAAGACACAAAGATATCACGAAGACTGACAAATGGCGGCATTATTAACTTTGTGAACCTTAGAGTCTTGGAGTCTTTGTGGCAATTGAACTTTCAACCCTTGATTGGCGTAAATTACTATTGAATAACTTTTGAATAACAACTAATATTTAAATATTTTTGCATTTTTTTTTGTTATCTTTAAAAAAAGCAATAAATTTGCACTCCCAAAAATTAAAGAATAAACAAAAAATAAGATGGCTAATCATAAATCAGCAATAAAAAGAATTCGTTCAAACGAAAAGAAAAGGGTTCTTAATAAATATTTTTCCAAAACAACCAGGAACGCAGTCAGGAGTTTCAGAACACTTACTAATAAGAAAGAAGCAGCTGAACAGCTTCCAAAACTTGTAGCTATGATCGATAAGCTTGCAAAAAAGTCAATGATCCATAAGAATAAAGCTGCTAACCTTAAATCAAAACTTACAAAGCAAGTTAATTCATTATAGGAAAATCACACATATTTATATGATCAACCTCTTCCATACAGGAAGAGGTTTTTTTTTATTATTTTTGGTCGTATTTAATGTAAGCTTATGAGTAAAAAGAGTCCTCAAAAGAAGAAACATATACACGGTACAAAGAATGCTGAACAAGATCTTGGGAAGCAAAAAAAAACAGCTCTTAAAAAAGTTGACAAAACCTATATTTTTATTTCTCTTGGAGTACTGTTTGTCATTACTCTTATTGCCTTTTTCCCATCATTAAAAAACGGTTTTGTTAGCTGGGATGATGAAGATTATCTGCACAAGAACCTACAATTCATAGGAGATATTTCCGCGAATGGTATTGCACATATATTTAATATCAATAGTATTGTCATGGGAATTTATCATCCCCTCACAATTTTATCCTATGCTATTCTTTATCACTTTTATGAACTTGACCCCTACCCTCTTCATTTATATAATGTTATATTTCATCTTTTAAATACCCTGCTCGTTTTTTGGTTCATTTTTCGTATTAGTAATAAAAACATTGTTATTTCTTTTGTTGCAGCAATTCTTTTTGGCATACATCCGATTCATGTGGAGTCCGTCACATGGATATCTGAAACCAAGGATGTTCTATATACTTTTTTCTTTGTCTTTTCTTTGATCGCCTATACCTATTATTCAGCTGACAGAAAAAAATTAAAGTTTTATTTTTTAGCTTTAATTCTATTTGTCCTGTCCTGTCTCTCAAAAAGTATGGCCGTAACTCTTTCTGTCGCCCTGGTTCTTATCGATTATCTTCAGGAACGAAAATTTGTATGGAGATTATTAATTGAAAAGATCCCATTCTTTGTAGTATCACTTGTCTTTGGCATAATTGCCATCCATGCTCAGTCTATCAGTAAAGCAATATTTATGGTGCCGGAATATTCATTCCTCAATAAGTTGATGATGCCGGTTTATTCTTTTATGTTTTATATTTTTAAGATGATATGGCCTGTCGGACTAGCAATAATCCACCCTTATCCTGAACCGAATGCAATACCTCCTATTTATTATATTTCATTTATATTATTTATTGTTTTAGCAGTTTTCACCCTAAGATCATATAAAAAGTATCCTGAATTAATTTTCGGAATAGGATTTTACTTCTTCTGCATTCTACCTGTAGTGCAATTAATCCCTGTTGGACAAGCGGTAGCTGCAGAACGTTATTTTTACGTTTCTTCCATTGGACTATTGTTTATTGTAGGAGTAGGTTTTAATCATCTTCTCACCAAAAAAGTTTTAAATATCAACTTTGGAAAGGCAGTTTGGATTATTCTGGCAATAATTATTTTAGCATTAACTTACCGCACAAACCAGCGAACCAAAGTTTGGGAAAATGGACTTACCTTATGGGCAAGCCAGCTGGATACATATCCTACACATCATCGTGGATTTTATGGTGTTGGCTTGTATTATTACACACTTAAGGATTATCCTAATGCCATTAGTAATTATAAAAAATGTATAGCCAGTAATCCTGCAAATGTCAAAGCTTTAAATAATCTTGGCAACTCATATCAGCATCTGAATAATCCTGATTCCGCATATTATTATTATCAGAGATTATTGGAAGTTGACACTAATTACGCAAATGTATATGTTAATTTAGGGAACATCTACTTTAAGAGGAGTGATAAGGTGAACTCTATAAAATCATATAGGAAAGCAATTGCAATAGATAATAATTTCGGCATGGCTTATTATGGACTTGGAATAGTTTTAGAGAGTAATGGAGATAAAGAAGAAGCGATGCAAAATTATCTTATATCTGCCCGATTGGGTTTTGGAATTGCTCAGGACTTACTCAGGAACAGAAATGTTTCATACTAAAACAGTTATCAATTATCAGTAAACAGTACTATATACCTTATACCTTACTTCCCTGAAACTTTTTTCATCAATTAAGTTTACCTTTTCCGCTTTTGTTATACTAAGCATTATTAACCTTTGTGCGACTTGGTGATGTACTTCGTGTATCCTTTGCGTTAAAAAATTTTAAGATCCTTTTACCACAAAGGATGCACCAAGGTTGTCACAAAGGAACACAACGAAAGAATTAATATTATGAACATAGAAATTATTTTTAGAAAGGTATTGGATTGTGCTTTTGAAGTACATACTCAATTAGGCCCTGGACTTCTTGAAAGTGCCTATGAAGAATGTCTATATTATGAGCTTATGCAATCGGGCTTAACAGTTTATAAGCAAAAAGCATTACCACTTGTGTATAAAGATATTCATCTTGATGCCGGGTATAGAGTTGACTTGATGGTGGAAAACAAAATAATTGTTGAAATCAAGTCTGTTGAATCATTAGCCGATATCCACATGGCACAAATATTAACATATTTAAAACTATCCGGGTGCAAATTAGGCCTGTTAGCTAATTTCAATGTAAGTCATTTAAAAGATGGTATCAAAAGAGTAATAATGTAATCCTTTGTGCGACTTGGTGATGTACTTTGTGTATCCTTTGTGTTAAAATTTTTTTAAGATTTTTTACTACAATGCACTAAGGTTGTCACAAAGGAACACGAAGAAAAATATTGAAATTTGAAGAGTAAGAAATCATCAATAAAATTATGGTCAGAAGTTGACCGGCCCCGGGAAAAGCTAATGACGCTTGGAAAGAATGCACTTAGTGATGCAGAATTAATTGCTATATTATTGGGTTCAGGGAATAGAAACGAATCAGCTGTTGACCTTGCAAAAAATATACTGAGAAATATTAATGATAATCTTATTGAGCTATCCAAACTCGACATAAAAAAGCTTTGTAGATTTAAAGGCATTGGTGAAGCAAAAGCTCTAAGTATAATAGCTGCTATGGAGCTGGGTAACAGAAGAAGATATGCAGAGGTTATAGAACGTGAGAAAGTCAGTTCAAGTAAGGATGCTTTTGAAATTTTTCTGGCTTCTCTGGCAGATAAAGCATATGAAGAGTTTTGGATATTACTACTTAACAGGGCGAACAGGATACTCAAAAAACTTAATATAAGTGAAGGTGGAATATCAGGTACAGTAGCTGATCCAAAAAAGATATTCAAGCTAGCTCTTGATAATAACGCTTCTTCAATTATACTTTGTCATAACCATCCTTCGGGAAATATTCAGCCGAGCGAATCGGATGTTAAATTAACCAACAAACTTAAAGATGCCGGAAAATTACTCGACCTACCAGTTATCGATCATATAATTATTGGTGAGGATAAGTATTACAGTTTTGCTGATGAAGGGGGGATTTAAAATATAGAAAATAAAGTACGAAATGAACCTTTGTGCAGCTTAATCTGTTCTTTGGGTAACTCTGTGGAACAGCCATGTTAGCTAAATAGTAGCTTTGTCACAAAGAACCACTAAGAATACCCAGAGGATCACAAAGAACATTTGTTATGGCAGAAAACCAGGGCAAACGCATCTAAATATTTTTCAAAAGGTTAAAAACAAACTCATTATCCCATCCAGCCTTCAATCTTTTTCCTTTTATTCCGATTTTTGTATCATCTTTTCGTAGCATATTTAAAGCTATAC
>JAIOTT010000092.1 GCA_021106655.1 Bacteroidales bacterium | reverse complement strand
TAAACTGTTTGATCACCATTAACAGCAACAAAATCAATCTCTTTATCGTCAAACTTCCCTATGTATACCTCAAACCCTTCTGTAACTAACTTATTAAACACAATATTCTCCAGAACTTTATTTATTTCCTTCATATTAAAAGGTTGGAGTGAGTTTCTAAGTCCTAAATCGGTAAAATAAAATTTATCATTGATTTCAAAAATTTTACGCCCTTTAATATCAAAACGCCTCACTTTTTTAATAAAGAAAGCATTTTCAAGAAATTGCAAGTATTCGAGAACTAACTTTGTGGAAATATTAATGTTTTGTGATTTTAAAAAATCACTAATTCTTTTGGCAGAAAGCAAACTACCCAGATTATCTGCCAGAAAATGGTTTAGACTTTCAAGAAAAGAAATATTTCTGATGTTGTATCTCGCCACCACATCTCTGAAAATAATGGTATTGTATATACTTTTCAAATATTCGAAAACCGTATTCTCCTCTAATTCCAGATGGTACAAATAAGGTAATCCACCAAATTTTATAAATTTAATAAGAGATTCTTGCTTATCTTGTAATTTATGAAATTGCAAAAACTCTTTATACGATAAGCTACCAATGTAAAATTGAATATACCTGCCACTAAGGTAAGTTGCAATATCACTTGAAAGCATTTTTGCATTACTGCCGGTGCAATAAATGTCAAAATTACCTTCAGCTAATAAACTTCGCAAGGCTATTTCAAAATTCTCAATATCCTGAACTTCATCAATAAATAAAAAGTTTATACTGTTTTCTTCTGAATTAGTTTTTATATATTCCGTTAAATGAATTGATGTTTTTATTTGTGAAAACTCCGTAAGTTCTTTGTTTATATAAATTATTCTTGGGCTATTAAATTCTTTTTTGACATAATCCATTAACTGATACAACATATAGCTTTTCCCAACACGACGCTGACCCACCAGAACCTTTATAATATCCTTTTTTATAAATGGTTTTATATCATTTATATAATTATCGCGATTAAAATAAAATCTCTTCATTATTTAATATATAAGTAAAATATTCCACAAATGTATATAATTATTTTCGTATAAGCAAACTTATTATCAATAATCTAAATTCTTTACCTATAAGTAAACTATTAATAAATTTAGCTATTATGCTCATATTCTCACAATTAATTCTTTTATTTGTATTATCAATTGAAACATATACTACACTTTAATAATAATCGCCATAGAAGGATGGAATAATAGAATAATGGGGTATAAACTCAACATTCCAATATTCCATTCTTCCATTATTCGAACAAGAAAACTAATATGACATTATACAGATAATCAAACAAAGACCAGCAAATAACAAAAAAAGTAAACCAACCTCTATGGAACAAATAAAAAAAGCACTAAACGAATCAGCAGTTGCAAGATGGGGAATTATGCTCCTTGTAAGTTTTACAATGGCGGCAAATTATTATTTCTATGATGCTCTATCTCCGCTTAAAGAGTTGATGACAGAGCTACTTGGATTTACTTCTTCGGATTATGGGTTTTTTGTTGCTGCATATTCTGTTCCAAATGTTTTTCTGGCAATGGCAGTAATAGGTGGTATTATCCTGGATAAGATTGGCATTAGGATAACAGGATTCGTGTTTATTTTATTCATGGTTTTGGGAGGCTGTGTTACTGCTTATGGTTCTTCGGATTACTTTAATGCAGGTGGCATCGGGTATCATTTCATGAATTCATTTGCAATGGGTTATTCTCCTGCACTAAAGGTAATGACTTTAGGATTTTTCATATTCGGACTTGGCGCTGAAACAAGTATAGTTGTCATTTCTAAAATTATTGTAAAGTGGTTCAAAGGGAAAGAGCTTGCTCTGGCACTGGGATTAAATCTTGCTATTGCAAGGCTGGGAATGGCAGCAGCATTAATAGTATCACCTCTGCTTGAAGGACTGACATGGCCAATCTGGCTGGGTACAATTTTACTAATAATCGGGCTTCTGGCATTTTTAGTTTATATGATCTTTGATGTTAAGATCGACCGTCAGCTAAAAAGAGTTAAAAGTGTTGAAGAAGTGGAAGAAGAAGCATTCAAATTTTCTGATATAGGAAAACTTCTTACAAACCCATCATTCATTTATATTACATTATTGTGTGTAACTTTTTATTCAGCAGTATTTCCTTTTGTGAAATACGCTCCTGACATGATGGTTAATAAGTTCGGTGTATCCAGGGAAGCCAGTGGTTTCATTACTTCCCTTCTTCCATTCGCGACAATGATCTTTACCCCACTTTTCGGGTGGTTCTGTGACAAAAGAGGTAAGAGTGCTTCATTAATGATATATGGTTCATTATTATTGATAATGGTGCACCTTATGTTTGCCTTTACAACGATAACACCATACATACCAATGTTCATTCTGGGAATTGGTTTCTCGCTGGTACCTGCTGCAATGTGGCCTTCTGTCGCAAAAATTGTTGATGAGCCAAAGATCGGGACAGCATATGGGTTGATGTTCTCTATTCAAAATATCGGCTTGTGGGCATTCCCAATGTTGATCGGGATGGTTTTAGATTACTATAACCCAAATACTATTACCGACCTTAAGCCAAAAGAATTTACATCAATTATTAATAATGATTACCACTATCAGGCAAATTATACTGATAGAGGGGGGACATACATCCCTGACCAGGAAATGAGAGTTGCAGTAACCATTATTGCTGACAGCCTGGAGGGTAAAGTTGTTTGGAATGAGTCCCATAATGTAAAAACAAACGATAAAGGTGTTTACAATTTAAATATCACTAAGGGCGGCAAAGCATTCTATGTTGATTTTACTACACTAAATTTCACACAGGATACTTTTTATGTTGAGGTGAAAGATATTAAGAAAGATTCTGAGATTATTTTAAAGGATAGATATGTGTTAGATAGTGATAATTACATTATCGAAAGTGTTTATAAAAGCTCATTCGGGGATCTTGTTTCAGATAAAGAGATTAAACTGGAACTGACTTTTTTTGATAACGAACATGATAAAAATCCGGTAATAAGAGAGATTATAAAAACAAAAACCGACACAGAGGGTAAATACTCTATGGATCTTTCTGCAGGAAAAATATCATTTGCTGATGGTAATTTCTTTAACTGGACAGAGGATAATTTCTATGTAGAAGTTAAAACTCCCTTGAATTACACCAATGCGATGATAATGTTGGCATTCCTTGGAGTTCTCGGCCTCTTGTTTGCATTTTTATTGAGAAGGACAGACAAGACTTCCGGATACGGACTTGAGCTACCGAACAAGCAATAAACACAAGAAGAAGACTAGATGAATGCTATTAAAAAAGCTATTAATGACTATGCAGCCGTAAGATGGGGTATTCTTTTTCTTGTTGGTTTTGTATTGTCTGTGAATTATTATTTCTATGATGCCTTATCGCCTTTAAAGAGTATACTTGAAGATGAGTTTGGTTTCTCATCAACAGATTTTGGATTGTTTGTCGCTTTCTACTCAATCCCCAACACTTTCTTTCTTATGGCAGTTTTTGGAGGAATTATCCTTGACAAAATTGGAATAAGAAGGACCGGATTCTTATTTGTAGGCATAATGGCCCTGGGAGCATTTTTGACGGCTTATGGCACATGTGATTATTACAGAAATGGTGGCTTTGGATATAATTTTTTTAATTCATTCCTGCAATCCTATTCAGCCGAATTAAAAATGATGCTTTTAGGAAGGTTCCTTTTCGGACTTGGCGCTGAAACAAGTATAGTTGTCATTTCTAAAATTATTGTAAAGTGGTTTAAAGGTAAGGATCTGGCTCTTGTTTTTGGAGTTAAGATCGAGTTTGGCAGGTTAGGAACTGCTGTGGCTCTTAACCTTTCCCCTTATTTAACCAACGGCAATGATATAAGCGTTGCGGTATGGCTTGCAGCTATACTTGTTTCAATTGGTCTCATGGCATTTATTGTTTATATTATGTTTGATATTAAACTTAACAAACAAATAAAACAAGAAAGATCACTCAAAAAAGATGAGGAATTTCGGTTCAGGGATATTTTACAATTATTAAAAAATAAGAGCTTCATTTTGGTAGCCTTACTTTGTGTTACATTCTACTCAGCAGTTTTCCCTTTTCAATCTTTTGCACCCGATTTCTTCCTTAATAAATTTGGCGTTTCTTTAGAAAGTAGTGGAATGATTGCATCTATGCTTGCTTTAGGGACATTGATATTTACGCCAATCGTTGGCTTATTTGTTGATAAAAAAGGAAAAAGTGCTTCCCTGATGTTCATTGGTTCATTATTACTGGTTTTAGTACACCTTACATTTGCCTTTACAATGGTATCACCATATATCCCAATGATCTTTTTAGGAATGGCCTTTTCGTTAGTTCCTGCAGCAATGTGGCCCACTGTTGTGAAAATGGTTAAAGAGAGCAGAATAGGTACTGCATATGGACTTATGTACTCCATTCAGAATCTTGGTTTATGGGGCTTTCCAATATTGGCTGGTATGGTTCTGGATGCAACAAATCCTGCCGGAACAGAAACATTAGACTACACTTATACAATGCTCATGTTTGCTTCCCTGGGATTACTTGGATTATTTTTTGCCTTTATGTTAAAAAGAGTTGATAAAAAAGAAGGTTACGGACTTGAATTACCATCCAACAAAAAAGGATTTAAAGGGGAAGCTCAGGAAGAATAGTTGTAATTTTGTATTACTTGGAAAAGTTTAGATGTTTTATCTTAATTCGAAATATACTAAAGCATGAAGATCCTGATCGTTTCTGCCACATCAATAGAAGTAGAGCCACTAGTAAAACAATTGAAGTTTGAGAAAAGTATAAACTCAGCAATGAGTTCGTACTTTTACCATAACATAGAAATTGATGTCCTGATAACGGGTGTTGGGATGGTGTCGACAGCTTACTGGCTGGGTAAAACTTTAAGTTTTTACAATTACGAAATTGCAATAAATGTTGGCATTGCCGGCAGTTTTGACAAATCATTAACGTTGGGAACTGTTGTCAATATAGTCAACGACAGATTCTCTGAATTAGGTGCAGAGTCAGGAGAATATTTACTCTCACTGATTGACATAAAACTAATTGAGAAAAGTGTTTTCCCTTTTGTAAATTGTGAACTTATTAACGATACTGATATCAACAGCGAACTATTAAACTCCATTCCAAAATTTAAGGGAATTACTGTAAATACCATACATGGTACTACTAAAAGTATAAAAAAGATCAGAGAGCTATTCAATCCTGTAACTGAAAGCATGGAAGGTGCTGCTTTTCTGTATGCTTGTCTGACTGAAAAAGTTAAATGCCTTCAGCTCAGGGGTATTTCAAACTATGTTGAAGAACGCAACAAAAAAAACTGGAACATCCCTCTGGCAATTCAAAATGTTAATGAATTCTTAATTAATCTGCTAAATGAATAAACTCACT
>JAIOTT010000213.1 GCA_021106655.1 Bacteroidales bacterium | reverse complement strand
TTTTTACTTAAATATATATGGTAATATTTCCCTAAATTCGAGTGCAAATATAATATTATTATTTATAATGTGTATACTTCGTTAAAAAAATGACTAGAATTTCGAATGACTAAAATGACTAAAGTTTCGAATGACTAAAATGACTAAAGTTTCGAATGACTAAAATTAGTAAAGCTTGTAACCCGAAACTTGCAACCCGCAACAGATAATTAATTCTCATCAAAAGGTAATTCTATTCATAATCATTCCCCTTTTAAAACCTAGACAGTATACAAGCAAAGATCGTTGCATACAAGGAAGATGTTTTTTGCTAACCAATGAGGGTATGACTACCCAGTTCATCGTAGCGTCCACGCTACGATGTAAATTCGCCGGCGAAGCGAGGACGCTTCGCCAAACAGGGAGCAGTTGCTGGTTTAGATGCAGATTCTGAAACAAGTTCAGAATGACTACCTCCTAATGTTGGCGCGGAAATGTTTTCCGTACCTAAAAAAAAAGAACTGTGAATATGAAAAAACCCCGAACACCTCAGCATCCGGGGTTTAGAATTAGTGGTTAGTGTAATTATATCATACAATCTACAACCTTATACCTTCTTCCTACTAGCTACTCAATAATATTGATCTTTCGTGTTGTATATCCAACTTCGGTATTGATTTGAACAAAATACATACCTGGAGTAAAGTCTGAGGTATTAATTTTAACGAGATTATCGTTAACAATTTGTTCTGTAACCAAACGCCCGAAAACATTGAATATCTTAACACTTTCAATTTTTTCAGTTGTACTTATGTTCAATACATCATTTGCAGGATTAGGATATAAATCAACTGTAATATTATCGTTGAGCTCATCAATACCGGTAAATACAGGAATATCCATTTCAAATGTATCATCACATGTTCCGTCACCGGCAGTTAATGTTACATGATATGTACCTACAGTAGTAAATGTATGAGCTGGATTCTGTGCAGTAGATGTAGCACCACCATCGTCAAAATCCCATAACCAGGTAGTAGGATTACCGGTTGATGCATCAGTAAATTGCACTGGAATATTCGGTACTGCAGGAATTGGAGTATATGTAAAATTAGCATCCACAGCACAGTAAAATTCAAGTTCCACACCACTAAGGAAATAATGGCCTACAGGATCACCAGGATCCATAGACGCCGGAAGGTCAGCAGTAGATACACCAATAAAATATTTACTCCCTTTTTTAAGAGTTATGTCTGACACAAATTGATAGAAATTATTAGCAGCATAGTACGTTCCGGCGGTAAAATTAACAACATCTGTTTGATCCCCGCTGTTAACATCCATGCCCCAGGCTTTAATATCAGGAAATATATTCATCTCACTAAAGTTCGTATCAGTATCCGACCATGACACAAAGACTTTAGTTCCATCTGTTGTTCGTGATGCTAAGATCCTGTGGTCCCAGCCTTGATCACCAAAAATTCCTTGGTCAGAAGGAACACGCTCGCTCCAGATAGTATCTATCAGCACTGCTTCCCAACCAGTTGGAGTGGTATAGACATCACAAAGAAAATATGGTTCATAAACATAAGAATAATTAAGTGAATCAGGGTGAATTGAATATTTACCACTACCAAGCAACATCATATGCAGCTCACCATTTGCATCAACAACACCATCATTCCAGTAATTAAATGTTGGGACAATCTTTGTAGTATCTGCACGAAGGGTCCACATAAAGTCATAAAAACCCTGAACCTGACTAAAATCATACCAATCCTTTATCTGCCAGGTAACACCCTGATCAACACTGGAATATGCAATAGGTTGGTAGCCAAACTGGTCTTGTCTGTTATCACGTCCTGTAAAATACACCCATCCTTTATCTCCGGATTCATTCCAGATCATATTCCATGATCCTACTTTAGCTCCATCAGCTATGTCAGTAATGAAATCATTTGGAGAGCTCATAGTTACAACATTCCAGTCGAAGGTGTTTGTTCCTGCATTCCATACCCCATTTGCTACCAGACAATTCCTCCAGGTCAAATACCCACTGGCGGCATCAGATTCATAGTTAGGCCCCATAATATGTACAGTTCCATCATCACAGGCAGTCATTCCGTAACGTATCAAAACAAATTCTCCGGTAGGGTTATAAATATATTCAACATTAAAACCACTACTATCGAGTTTTGCACTTGAATAAAAGTTCTTCACCCAGTCAGAACTACCTATTGAGCCTTCCCAGGTTGGCCCTGAAAAAGCTGAATACACATCCATAGGGTTTGTATTTGCGCCATTTGGATTAAAGATCACACCAGATGGGTATCTGTTTCCTTCAGTAGATGATGGATTTGGTGCAATAATATTTGGTTTCCATGTAACACCATCATCCCATGAAAGTGATGAAACAATATCACCATTAGAAACTCCTATTCCAGCCGCAGGATCAGCCCGATGTGTAAACATTATCGTGTTTGTTGCTGCATCAGCAGTTAAGCAAGTTTGCTGTTCAACCAATAAGGTATAAACGTTCGCTGATGAACCAATATAATATTTCTCAACCAATGCAGTACCCTTCGTAGTATTATTTATGGGTTTATAAGGTGAAATATGAGAAGCCACCTGGTCATATTGCCCGGCAAGCTTTTCAAAAACAGTATGATCATTCCTTGTCTGCACGCTGGCATCCAAATTTCTTTTTGAGTTTTGGGTAATTCCGAAAGTTACAAAACTCATAACAAAAACAAAAAGTAAAAATTTTCGCATAACATTTTTTTTTAATTAGACAATAGTTGGATATCAAAAAGACTTTACAAATATAATTAATTTATTATTTAAAAAAACTTTTCACCATAATTAACAAACAAGTCTACAGTCTTCAGTCTTCAGTTCTCAGTCTGCCAACTGTGAACTGCCTACTGTAGACTGTGGACTGCCTACTTTTCCCCCTTAACAAACTTCTCCTTCGTATCCATTGGAATGATTGTAGATCTGGTTTTTTCTCTCTCCTCGTCAAAAAATTTACGATAGGTGAGATGATTTTTAGCAAAAACAGCACCAACAGATTCATGTAATTTCCTCATCTTAGGGTTAAAATCACCGACCCAGGATAATTCGACTTCGTGATACTCAGGATATTGTTTTGTTAATACCTGATCCAGATGCCAGAATATAGCAGATTCAACACCTGACTTCTGGAAATTTGGCACAACCCCCATTATTACAATACGTGCACGTGTCATTGTTTTTCTGGATTTATAATATAAGAACTTCAGCTTGGCCCATAAGTTCATTGAACCATTCAAATGTTTCAATATCTGGTTAACATCAGGCAACATAAATAAAAATGCAATAGGTTCTTCATCATGATAAACAAACCAGATAAACTCCTCCACAACAGCTTGTTTAACTTTTTTCAACCTAGCCCTTAAATCATCAGCATTGATTGGAGTAAAATTCTCATGAAAAACCCATGTTGTATCATAAATATGCTTAAGATCCATGATATACTTTTCAGCTTTAGCAAAAGTAAAATGTTCATATCTATAAGCAGGTTTCTTTCTTATCCAGTCGGCAATTTTCCAGAATCTTTCAGGAAATGGAACCCTTAGATTAAGATGATTGGACACTTGATCAAAATATGAGGTAAATCCATAAGCCTCAAAAAGGTCTTTATAATACGGAAAATTGTAATTCATGCCATAACTTGGGTGGGTGAAACCTTCAACTAGTAAGCCCCAAAAATTATCGTTTTCACCAAAATTTATCGGGCCGTCCATAGCTTCAATTTTTCTTTCTGACAACCATTCCTTACATTGATCAAAAAGCATAAAAGCGGCATCTTTATCATTTACACATTCAAAAAATCCCATTCCCCCGGTTGGAGGATCGAAATTGAATGCTTTATTCTTGTTGATAAATGCTGCAACCCTGCCTATCAGATTCCCCTTTTCATCTTTCAATATCCACCTACATGCTTCCCCATTTCTAAAAAATACGTTTTTCGCAGGGTCAAATATTCCCTCAATTGTTTTATCAGGAGGGCATACCCATATATTATCATCTTTATAAATAATCCTGGCTACCTCCAGAAATTCCTTTTTAGACTTTTTGTCCTTAACTTCAATCAGATTCATATAAATGCTTTTTTTATTCTGGACAAAGATATATAATAAAGAAGTACTTTGAGTGCCTAAAGTGCCTGGAGTGCCTTAAGTTATTTTCAAAATCTTATATTCTCTCTTAACTTCAAGTATCCCAGACACTTTCGATCTGGTGTTTTCCAAAAAGGAGACTCGGTTATATCTTTACCACAAAGTTCACAGTGATTTACACAATGTTTACAAAGCATTTTCCTGTTTTGTGTGCGTCATTAACATAATAATAACACAAAGAAAATATGAAAAGGCTGGCGGTATTCCGCTGGCTTTTTTAATTTCTAATTGCTCTAACTTCAAATTTCTAATTAATAAACAATCCACAATACTCAATGAACAAAGAAGGCTTCTCATTTAGAAGATGTCTTATTGAGCTTTTGCAAAGCTATATTACCTCTTCACCAAAAATTTCTGTCATTTACTCAAGGTCATAGATATTTGATTTGTCTTCCATAATAGTGTCTTTTGCACTTAGTATTCAAATGGAAAAAAAGGTAATCAAGAAAACAGAAAAAAATCTTGTGATTTGGAATTTGAGATTTAATTTGGCATTAGAGCAATTAGGGCAATTAGACATTAAAACAGCAATTTGAGTCATGCATTGCACAAAACATGAGTACTTGGAGTGCATAAAGTTATTGTTTTAAATCTCAGTTTCCCCCTAACTTCAAGTACTCAAGGCACTCAAAGTACTTAAGGCACTTTATTCGAATTCTTTATACCTTTGTAAAAATAAATCCGTTATTCTTCAGCGTGAGAAAAATATATTACCTAATAATAAAATCATACCTCGGTCCATTATTAATGACCTTTTTTATTGTATTATTCATTCTTCTAATGCAATTTATTTGGAAATATGTTGATGACCTTGTTGGCAAAGGTCTGGAGTGGTATATCATACTTGAACTTTTATTCTATGCATCATGGACATTTATTCCGCTTGCATTGCCTCTGGCTATTTTATTATCCTCATTGATGACTTTTGGAAACCTTGGCGAACATTATGAATTGGTAGCTATGAAATCGGCAGGTATTTCTTTCAGAAAAGCCATGAAACCTTTAGTAGTATTATCTATTGTCATCAGTATTGGAGCATTTTATTTTTCAACTAACATATTACCACTGGTGAATTTAAAATTTCATTCCATATTGTATGATGTAAGGCATCAAAAGCTTGCATTGAATATTAAAGAAGGAGTTTT
>JAIOTT010000434.1 GCA_021106655.1 Bacteroidales bacterium | reverse complement strand
AAGTCCCAGTAATATTTATCTGCCTTAACAGAATTATCCAAAAAACTTACAGTATTATTATTAACAGACCAGGTAAAATCAGCTTTAGGAAGGTTTGCATTTATGTTCCATGTTGAAAGGCTGTCGAGTACTGTGTTAGCAGCAATATTCTGCAAAAAGGAAGCTGTTGCCTGACTTAAAGTTGAAATAAAAGGCAAACCAACCGGGCTTTCCTGATAGAAAGTAGCATAAAAAACACAGGCTGCAAGGTACGTACCCATAACACTCGGATGGCTGTTATCATTCATAAAGAGGTTTATCATACTATCAGCTTCGATGGAATGCTTCCAGGCAATCCCAACAGGTGCAACTGTAGCAGACAGGGTATCTCCCATTTCCAAATAACTTTCCCTGAGTCTTTGTTGCATTCCTGCATATGTACATACAGGTGGATAATACTGGCAATTAGCCTGATCCCCGTATTTCCTTCCCCATGTCATAAAAAACACCGTTTCAATACAAATATCATTTGTCTTTATCATACTATCGAGCATTGCAGCAAAAGGATAAACTTCAACTGCAACCTGTGAGGGAGGAAAAGATGGGCGCTGGCTTTGTTCCTGCAAGACAACAAAGTCCCATTTTTGCTCTTTGATCTTTGCAATAGTTGTTGAATTAGTAGTATGCAATTCGTATGTATATCCACCGGGAGTGTGTGAATCATGATTCACAGTATCTCCATTCGACAAGGCAAGATCACGTAACATCTCAGGAAGGTTATTCGAATAGGTATAACTGTTCCCGATAAATAACACATCGTATGTTTGTGAAGACCCTGTAAATAAAATCAACACAAACAAACTAATCAGAAAGGTCTTCTTCATGATTTAATTAATCTTTTAATAATGACATTATTGCCCGTTTCAAGTTTCAAAAAATAAGTTCCCGATTTCAATTCACGAAGATTCATTTTAAAACTGTTGTTTCCTGAAGGATTAAGCTCCTTTTGTGTAAAGACTTTCAGTTCCTGTCCAATTGAGTTTATCAATAATATTTTGAATCCGGAGTTTTTTACCGAATAATCAACAGTAAGAATATCTGTAAATGGATTTGGATAAATATTCAGTGTTGGTTGGTCCTCAAAAGAAATATCCTCTGTTGATGTAGATATACTGACCGGAGGAAAGACAACATAGTCAATCCAGCCACAGTCGTCACCATTACTTGCCCAGAAATCCTTTTCATACAACCATTTAAAAATATGAACTCCGGCAGAAACAGGGAAACTGATTCTTGTCCAGCTCTCCTCACCCGACCATTGGGCTTGCATCTGATTGTCGATAAAGAATTTCAGAAAATCATAATCATATTCTGATGAAACTTTCATGAAGAAGGAGATAGAGTCATCTACTACAACATCCATTGTAATAGACATTTCTGAAGTCTGGTTTCCAGAAATATCTCCTGATACAGCGCAATAAATACCTTCATACGGATTATTAGTAGTAATTATCCATGGGTTACTACCTATATTCTTCCATGGAAATTTCAAGAGGTCTCCGGTTTCAAAATCTTCAGCAATAATACCTACCTTCAAACCAAAACCTGATTGTACACTATAATTCCCTGAGCTTAAGCTAAAATTAAAATCCAGTGGTGTTCCTACAGGAGTGGCAGCATCAACAACTACAGTATAAGTTGCATTAGTCATATTCCCTATTTGTATATCTCCTAAAGCAATATTTGAGTTTACAATATTTACATATATGGAAGATGATATCATGATCCCTTCGGAGGAAGGAGCATCACTATGACCATCATTCATGCACTGTATGGTTATTTCGATAGTTTCTCCCGGATCAATCACACCATTCCCGTTTCCACCAGCAACATCATTCACAAACATATTACCTATCTGAAGATCGGGAGCGTTAACGACAATATTAAAAACTGAACTCCAGTTGCCTCCGGCATTATCTGAAATATCAATATTAAAACTAACATTATGCTGATCAGGAATACTATCAGATATTATAAACTCAAAAGCTCCGTTTACCAATGATGTGGATGTTGGAGCAATGTTACCCCACAGCTCTGTATTATCAGTAATAGTTATAAATTGATCTGAAGAAGTTATAGTAGCTTCAACTCCTTGAGCCATCTGGCTTCCAACATTTTCAAGATCAATGTCGAGAAGAATATCTTCATCAAAGTCAGCCTGGCCATTAGAATTTCCTTTGCTATCATCAACAGTACAACTTGTAAAGATTACGAATGGAGTATTACCCGGAATAACATTCACTATCCCAATATATGGTTCCCTGTTTTGTTTTGTAGCAACAACATCAGCAGTGCCAACATTTGCCAGTGGACTGAATACCAGGTTAACAACTCCGGTAGCATCAGCTATCTGAGCATCAAGCAAAACACCATTAAATGAAATTGCAACATATGCTTCCGGTTCTGTTGTAACCGTAAGTGAGTTCATACCAATAGGTACAGAAGCATAATGATTAGCCAATAAAGGTGCAGGCGTAGAAAAATATATCATCACAGAAGGATCTCCCATAAGGTGGTATATCTCCCAATAATATTGTGCAGTTGAAGGTGACCCGGCAGTCACAGCAAGGTTTCCGGCAAACATCATCTGCCCCTGGGTTGGATACCACTGACTCATTGGTTCACCGTTATCATGGAAGGTACCATCATATGCGCCCATACCGGTTTGAGCATATGTTGGATTGAGAATAATCGGTCCGGCTCCCACACCCCAGTAATAATCTTCATCCCAGTATGTATTTGCTGATGCACCAATATATCCTATAGCTCCTTTATCTATTGCCCTTAACAATGCCTCGCCAAAACACTCAGGATTATCAAAGGTGTTTGTTACACAACAGTTACCAACCATTAAAGGATATTTATGAGCATTTTGCAATCCGCCAATATCACTCTTATTAAAACTAGGATCAGCCCATCCATTGGAAGATCCATGAGCAGTGTAATTAGCATAAGCAACACCGTCGCTAACATTTTGTATGATCTGCGAAGATGAACTCCCGGAGGCAGGATATAAATATGTGTGTGACAATAAGCCATGTGCAGGGTTAAAATAATTATCAGTTCCATAATTAATTTGCCCGTTACCATGGATAGGGGCATAACCAGCATCGACACCTGAGATCATAACAACCTCATCAAGAAATGAAACATCAGGCATAAGGTATTGTTCATATTCCAGAGTTTTATTTATTTGTGGTTCAAGCTCTTCCGGATTATTTGCAGAAAACCTCCCATAATATACTTCCGGAAAGTAATCACCTCCACCATCGTACTCACAATAATACAAGTCAGAAACATGACCACCAGCCTGAAAAGAAGGTACCTGGGCTACATCACCAGCAAAGAGTATATAGGTTGGTGCAGGATCAGAAGTAGTACCTGCATTATAAAGACCCTCGAGGTAAGTTTTTATAGATGTTGTTGTATTTCCAACACCGGGGTTATTAGTATAGGCTTCAATAACAGTAAATCCTTTTTTTGTTTTCCATTCAACAAAAGGCTGGAGAACAGTTTGAAACATTGGGTCTGCAACAATAACATATTTTATAGGATATTTTGAAAGACTATCCTTTGAATCAGGAGCCTGGTAGTTTATCATTTTTGAAAATTCCATTTCAAAGGCAGGAGAATAATATTTCTCTTTTTGATTTCGTGTGGCTGCAAAATCAGCGCTTTCAAAAATAATCTCCAATTCAATATTATTTAAAACTTCCAGCACGTTGGTAACAGGATTATACTTAAAGGGAGAAATTGTTAAGCTGGCCAGTTGCCTTCCTCTCATTTTCCCGATAATCTCAACACTTGCAGGAACAGGGCTGATAAACTTGTCAACTGCATACGCTGCTTCGTTGTATACAAATTCTATTTCATCAGGATCAAGACTCTTGGATACAGGAGGCTGTGAAGGGATGATCTTAGCGTTTATTCCTAATGATGTTAGTGAAATTATTTCAGTATCGTAGCTTATGATATTTATTTTTATCTCAGCACCATGTGGGACCTCAATGATCTTACATAATACAGGTAATTCAGGATATCCGGCTTTATGATTATTCGTATAGCCCTCAATTACAAGACTGGTAAATATTCCAGCCTTTGTTTTAATTTCTTTAAGGTTTAATTCAGCTAATGAGTTATGGATACGGATCAGTGAAGGAGAATCAATTTTAACTGACAAAGATGTTCTATCCTGTTTTAGAGGAATCCTATTACCATTATTGGAATTCACAATATTGGCTGATAATAAACAAATAAGTAATGTACTTATGATTAATTTTCTCATAATAAATAAATTGTTAGACAGAAAGAGTAAATAAATATCTATTTACTTAATTGCAAATATATGTTTATTTAATGACAGATAGCAAGAAGTTTTAGTTGCATGAGAGGGATAAAAAAATGATGCGTATTTCAATGTTATGTTAGGTCGTCGCCATGGCATTAACCTACATAAATATCAAAAACAATATTGGTATAATAATTCCGGCGATGGCGTATATCCCGCCACTACCCCAAGTACCTTTTTTTCCTCTCACCATAAAAAACGAAGTGATGGCAAGAAATATCAGAGCACCGGAAAAAATATCTGAAAACCACATCCACCAATAGCTTGGGTTATAATGTAAAAAATTGACCTGGTAAAAAACAGGGCGTTTTTTCAAAAATTCAGCATAACCTTCACCAGTTTCTGTATTTACCACTACTGATGATCCTCCAGATATAAATATCTTCAAATAGTCACTTTCAGGATAGTAATGTTTTTTATAATTATCACGGTCATCAATGACATCTAATAGCTTCAGAATATTTTCTTCCACTAAAGGAGTTTTTTTCATGTTTAATTCTGTCACAAATTCCTTGATCTTCACAGTATAGTTCGGATTCCAGTCTTTCATGTGATTAAGGGCAATCCCGGATAATCCATAAATGATCGAAGCCCCAATAAAAAAGAAACCAATATCACGGTGCAGTATCCTGCTCCATTTTCTTAGTAATCGCATATGCTTTTATGGTTAGAATTTACACTAGGATTATATTTATCTGAAATTCCAAATATCAAATAATAGATTCCAAACAAATATCAAATTCCAAAAACAAATAATAAAAAAGAGTTGGAATAAATTTTATTCTTTCACTTTATGTGAAACGTAAGTAATAGAATAGTATGAAATGTGGTCAATACCTGCTGATAGCATTGAATCCCTGTAAAATTGTATCTCCTGCTGAGCACTCTCAAAATCCGCCGGATCAGTTTCTCCTGCATTATGAGCAATGATATTTTCCTCCTCCAGTTTAAGGCAATAACCTTCGTCAACCCTGAACTCATCAATAATTCCGTTCACAATTATTTCTGAACCTTCAATTTCTTCATCAAATCTTTCCTCACCATCAACATGAACGTCACCTTCATCTGATACAAGTAATAATCTCTTACCACCATGTTTGCAAATATGGTCAACTATTCCCTCAATCTGAATTTCTTCTCCGACATATTTTCCGGCTTCGGTATTAAAACCACCAATGGTAATGACAGGTATTTCAGTTTTCACATTTGCTTCTTCTGATAAGTTGTCATTATTATTTTCACTTTTTTCAGCATCTCCGGCACAAGATGCAAATAAACCAGCTATTAAAGCAATGGTAAATAATTTTCTAATCATTTTTCTAAATTTTAATTTGTTTGTTTTGAATTAATTCGGGCACAAAGGTAAAAGAAATTTCATTTAAATATTATTTTTTCTTTGCTTTCTCTGCCCCGATAGGAATGTTTAATTTCAGAAAGATGGAGCTGTTATTTGTCCCTGACCTGTCTTTATATACATCGATAAAGCCATAATAATATTTTACTCCGATGGTTAATCCATTGCTTTCTTTTATTTTGAATCCTGTTCCCACCATAGCTCCTACATCAATTCGATTGATCATATCTTTATTAAAAGTCTTAATACTAGCTTCCATTTCATCATCACTTGAATTAAATTCAACCCAGGCATTGTACATAAGCCCGAACTGGGGGCCTCCTTCCACATAGATCCTGTTCTTAAAACGGTATTTTATCAGAACAGGAACTAAAAAGTAATTTATTTGCTGGCTATAATCACCTTCATCATTATATGTATCATTCTTGAGAAATGCAAGATCGTCTAAGCTTAGTTTGTCAACACCCAGTCGTGCCTTAACTAATGTACCTGTATATAAATACAGCTGATTTTTTATACGAATATCAAAATAAAATCCCAGATTCCAGGTATTTAACATTTTATTAGTCTCAAGGCCTGATATAGTTGACCAGTTAAAGCCACCTTCGAGGCCAAACTCAAGGCCTTCGGAGTTCAATTTATCACCAAGCAATAAGGAAATCAATATTTGTGATTGAGTGCTGATGCCTATAAATAGGAAGGCAAAAATTAAAAGAATTTTTTTCATATAAAAAAAAAAATAAATTATTGTTGCAATTTTTACTTATAGTTCTTCTCATGGAATACCCGATAATCACTCACACTTCTTTTGATTACCTCAAGAGCACTATCTTTATTGTAAATATTAGTTATTTCAACTTTACTCTCTTCCTGTCCGGGGATAGTTTTGTAAGTTAAAAAATAATGCTCCAGCCTTTTAATTATCGACTTAGGGCAATCAAATATGTTCTCCCAGTGTCCGTATACCTCATCTCCTTTCAATACAGCAATAATTTTATCATCTGCTTCTCCATTATCTATCATTCTGAAACCACCAATTGGGCGGGCAGGAATAATAATATTTCCATGAGTAATGCTTCTTTCGGTTAAAACACATATATCCAAAGGATCATTATCTCCAATAATGTTTTTGCGTCCACTTTTCTTCATGCAATAATCAGCCACATTTTCTCCGCAAAATGTCTGAGGAATAAAACCATAAAGTGCTGGAACAATATTTGAGAATTTCTGTGGCCTGTCAACTTTAATATAGCCTGATTCCTTATCAATCTCATATTTAACGGTATCGTTTGGTGTCATCTCTATAAATGACATAACGATCTCAGGTGCATCCTCCCCAATATCAATTCCATGCCAGGGATGAGGTTTGTGGAGGTAGCTTAAATTACAATAATGAGGATCTGATTTTAATTTCATAAATAAGATGTTATGGAATATTACTTACAATATTAGTAAATATTGAGCATTTTATGACTGCCGTATTTATTATTATCATCCAGAATAAGGATCACTTTCAAATTAGTCAGTCCAGAGGTTTTTTTTACGAATTTCCCATATTTTCCTGGCTAATTCCTGCATATCTACTTCTGAGTCTTTTTCGTCCATAATTTCTAATCCCAGTATTGTCTCAATGATATCTTCCATAGTAACTAAACCTTCCATTCCGCCATATTCACTAATAATCACTGCAATATGTTCCTTTTTTAAGAGTAGTCTTTCAAAGAGACTGGGAATTGAGAAATTCTCGTAAAAGATTATGATTGGACGCTTAATGTCATTAAGCTCCTGATTAATATTTTTATTTGCCAGCTTCTCTAATACATCGGAATTAAGAATATAACCTGTAATATTATCAATTGTTCCTGAATAAACAGGGATTCTTGAATATTGCAGATATTCCTTTTGTTTGATAAATTCATTAACCTGCATATCTTCCGGAGCAGCCACAACAACAGTCCGGGGGGTCATAATACTGCGAACATTAATTGTGCGAAGACGGATTAAATTAGTAATGATTTTGCTTTCGCTTTCTTCTAATACTCCTTTTTTTGTCCCAATTTGAGCAAATGCAATCAGTTCTTCTCTGCTCATAGTAGGAGGTTTCATATTTCTTGAAATAACTCTTGTGATAAATTTAGATAATATTACTAAAGGAAATGAAATGTAAATCATTCCGATTATTATTCTTGCAGAAATTAAAGCTAAACTTCTCCAGTAAATTGCACCAATTGTTTTGGGGATAATTTCTGAAAAGATCAATATTAAGAGAGTAAGAATTGCGGAAATGATTCCAAAATATACTTCGCCAAAAACAGCAACGGCCTGTGCACCAACACCGGCAGCCCCAATAGTGTGAGCAACAGTATTGATGGAAAGTATTGCAGAAAGAGGCTGATCAATATTGTTTTTTAATCGCTTCAGATACTTTACTGAAGCCTTCCCTTCCATCTCTTTCAACCTAATAAATGATACAGAAACAGAAAGTATAACAGCTTCTAAAATGGAACATAAAAAAGAAACAGCTATTGCTAAAGTTAAGAATAGAATCAGAAGACCCATACAGCAAAGATACAATTGCGCAAATAATAACCCATCAAAGATAATTTTTTATTTTCCTATTCTCAATTATTCTAACAAGAAAATATATACTAATAAATATATTTACATTTTTTCTTGTTAATTAAAAATGATTTATTACTTTTGACGCTTAATAATACCCCGAGGTGTCATTTATGAACTTCAGTAAGACAACAGAATACGCTTTTAGGATACTTAGCTATATGGCTATGGATGAAAGGAAATTATATATATCCAGAGATATACATAAGGACTTACAAATTCCATTCAGGTATTTACGTAAGCAATTGACAAGCTTATCGAAAAGTGAATTAATTCACAGTGTGCAAGGAAAAAATGGTGGCTATATGATCTCTAAACCACTGGAAAATATTTCGCTTTTAGATATAATGGATGCTGTTGGAGACAACAGTTTAGAAAGCAGCTGTTTTTTTGGATTTCAGACATGCGCTCTTAAAGAAAAATGCACTATGCATACTAAGTGGGCTTTAGTACTAAAAAGCATCAAGGATGTTTTAACTACAACAAGTCTATCTGAATTAAAAGAAAGCGGACCTCATAGTTTTATATCAAATAATAATTTATTATTCACTAAAAATTAACAATTATGGTTGATTCACAAATGGTTCTTAACGGACAAACTTTTGCATACACCTGTTATGCAATTGCTGTTATCCTTCTGATGGCTTGGTTTAGCTATAAAATCACCAGATCCGGAAAGGGTAAGACAGTAAGCTCTGTATTTTTTTACACATTTGTAAGTTTACTTGTGGTGTTAGGCGTTTCTTTAC
Source organism: Bacteroidales bacterium (assembly GCA_021106655.1). Classification (GTDB taxonomy): domain Bacteria; phylum Bacteroidota; class Bacteroidia; order Bacteroidales; family SMBSF77; genus SMBSF77. The sequence continues at coordinate 544 of JAIOTT010000434.1, read as the reverse complement.
ACCTAGTAACTTATAATACCATTCCATGGGCACCTATGGATATTAACAGAGCAGATATTAAAGCAGATAAAGTATTTGAAATTTCAGTAAAAAATCATGAATTTCATTTACCTTCTGAAAAACTGATAATTGATGTTAACGACAAGGTTCTCTTTGATGTTACTTCATTGGATCTCACCTACGGCTTCGGTTTGTTCAGAACTGACAATTCTATGCTTTTCCAAATGCAGGTCGTACCGGGACACAGAAATGATATTTTGTGGCAATTTCTTAAACCGGGTGTATACACTATTCGCTCAACAGAGTATTCAGGTCCTAAAGGGGCTCAGATGATCTTGAAAGATGTTGTTGAAGTAGTGGGCCAATAAGGCATAAAATGTTCAAATTAATTATTAAAAACTAAAATATTAAAGATATGAGTTTCAAAGATACATTCTTAAACGGCGAACAATCTTTGTTCAAAGCTTCCAGTTTAACCCCTATGCAAAAGCTTGTCTTACGATTTGTTGTAATCGGTGTAGTTTTTTACGGCTTTGCAGTAATT
>JAIOTT010000321.1 GCA_021106655.1 Bacteroidales bacterium | reverse complement strand
CTGGGGATATCCTCGTATGACAACTGTAAGAGGATTGTTTGCGGCAGGCGATGCTTCAGGTGCATCCAGTCATAAGTTCTCATCCGGCTCCTTTACTGAAGGGAGGATAGCTGCGAAAGGAGCAATAGGCTTTTGCGTAGATAACCCTGAATTACCTTCAATCAGTGAGGAGAAAATTCAGGAGTTAAAAAATGAAGTTCTTAATCCATTGAAACTATATGAAGAACATAAAAACTATGCCAACGACCCTGATATAAACCCTAACTTCATAAAACCAAAGATGTTCATGTTCAGACTGCAAAAGATCATGGAAGAATATGCAGGTGGAGTTGGTAATCACTTCCGGACTTCAAAACATATGCTGGAGAAAGGAATTGAACTGCTTGAGTTCCTTAAAGAAGATTCATTAAAACTTGCTGCTGAAGATACACATGAGCTAATGAGATGCTGGGAGAATATTCATAGAATGTGGCAGGCTGAATCACATATAAAAACTATTTTATTCAGGGAAGAAACCAGATGGCCGGGTTATTACTTCAGAACGGATTTCCCTAAAATGAAAGATGAATGGAAAAGCTTCGCCAACTGCAAATGGAATCCTGAGACAGGGGAATGGGAGATGATAAAAAGAGATGTGATTGAGTTAGTGGAGTTGTAAATTTTTTATTGAGTCTGCTCCGAAAAATCAAAAATTAAAAAAATGCCACTAAGACACCAAGAATCACAAAGAATAGAAATATAGAGACTTAAGCTTCGTGTATCTTTGTGCCTTTGAGCCTTTGTGGCAAGAAAATGACTTTTAATTTGACAAAAAAAAACATACTTGTAATAGGTGGTGGTATTAGTGGAATGACAACGGCTGTTGAAGCTGCTGAAGTTGGTCATAATGTTACACTGGTTGAGAAATTGCCTTATCTGGGAGGCAGGGTGATTAGGATGAACCAGTATTTCCCGAAATTGTGCCCACCCTATTGTGGACTGGAAATTAACTTCAGGCGAATAAAGCAAAATCCAAGAATAAAAATATATACTTCAACAACTATTGAAACCATCACAGGTTCAGTAGGGGACTTTTCAATTCAGTTAAAATCTCAGGCAACATTCGTGAATGATAATTGTACTGCTTGTGGAGAGTGTGAGAAAGTTTGCCCCGAAGAACGCCCTAATCAATTTAATTACGGCCTTGATAAAACAAAAGCTATTTATCTTCCTCATGAATTGGCTTTTCCTTTTAAATATACTATTGATGATGCTTATTGTACTAAAGAAAATTGCAAAAAATGTCAGGAAGTGTGTAAATATGATGCTATTAATTTCAGCATTGAAGCCAAATCATTTACAGTAAACGCTGATACTATCGTGATTGCAACCGGATGGCAACCATATGATGCTTCAAAGCTTGAGAACCTTAACTTCAACCAGTTCCCAAACATTATTACCAATGTGCAAATGGAAAGGCTGGCAGCAGTTAATGGTCCCGGAAAAGGGAAGATCCTGCGACCATCTGATAATATAATGCCTAAAAACTTTGCTTTTGTTCAATGCGCTGGTTCCAGAGATGAGAAACATTTAGCATATTGTTCTGCGGTTTGTTGTTCAGCATCCCTAAAGCAAGCATTAAACATCAGAGAGCAAATCCCCGAATCCACAATAAAAATATTTTATATCGATTTAAGAGTATCGGGCAGAAATGAAGATATGCTTATAAAAGTTAAGGCAGATAAAAACATTGAACTTATAAAAGGTAAGGTATCCAGAATAAGTGAAGATCCTCTGACAAAAGAACTGATGATTGAAGCAGAAGATATTATGTCGGGAAAAAAATCGAAAGAAAAAGCTGAGCTTATAATTCTGGCAACCGGAATGCAGGCATCAGCTTCAAACTTAAACATTGTTAAATATAATGAATACGGATTTATTAATGAGGATGGACAAGAAGATGGAATATTTTCTGCATCATGTTCTAAAAAACCAATGGATGTGTCCTCATCAAATAAAGATGCCTGCGGAATGGCATTGAAAGCAATTCAGGAGAATGAAATAATGAGATACTGAAAAGATTTCAGGATGGAATAATGGAAAAAAGATTATCATTATACATATGCACAGGATGTGGGATAGGCGAAAGCATTGATACTGATGCATTATGCAATGTAGCAAAATCCGAATTCAACATTTCCACCTGTAAGCAACATAATTTTCTTTGTTCTAAAGAAGGATGTGAGTTAATAAATAGAGATATTTCAGAGAATAACCCTGATTCTGTGATCATCGGAGCATGCTCCCCTCGTGTTCATAAGTCAACATTTGTATTCGATAAATCCATTATTGTTGAAAGAATTAATCTGAGAGAACAGGTCGCCTGGTGTTCTAAACCTAATGATGAAGATACTCAAATGATGGCAGAGGACTACCTCCGCATGGGTATTGTTAAATCGCAAAATATCCTGCCATCCTCACCTTTTATTGAAGATAATCTAAGTTCTGATATACTTGTTATAGGTGGAGGAATAACAGGAATTACAGCAGCTATTGAAGGTGCAAAAGCCGGATACAAAATACTGTTAGTTGAAAAAGAGCAACAAGCGGGCGGTTGGGCTAAAAATCTATTTAAACAACTGCCCCAAACTCCATCATGCCGTGAATTAGAGGAGCCATCAATTTATAGAAAGATTGATGAATTAAAACAGTTATCAAATATTGAACTGCTGACATCAGCAACAATCAATGAAATCAGTGGGCAACCTGGTTGTTTTAATGTTCAGGTCTCAGTAAGTAATGAGATAAAAAAATATAAAGTCGCTTCAATAGTAATGGCTACAGGATGGAAACCTTATGATGTATCGGGGATTCGGGTATTTGGATATGGGAAATTCAAGGATGTCATCACAAATATTGAAATGGAAGAGATGGCAAGAGAAGGTAAGATTCGGAGGCCCTCTGATAATAAGGTAGTAAATAGTGTTTTATTTATACAATGTGCCGGATCACGAGACCCGGAACATCTTCCATATTGTTCGTCTTTTTGCTGCTCAGCTACTTTAAAACAAGCAAAATATATAAGAGACTTTAATAAGGACTCTCTTGTTTATGTAGTTTACAAAGACATTCGGGCTCCGGGCTTTCATGAGAATTTCTACAAAGAGATACAATCTGACAGCAATATCTTTTTTACAAAAGGAGAAGTAATTAATATATCTGAAGAGGGAAAATCGCTTAATATTGAAATAAGCGACACCCTTATTGGAGAGAATATACAAGTTCAGGCAGATCTGGTTGTCCTGGCCACAGGAATGACACCCTCCAACAGTGAAGAGTTAAATCTGAGCTATCGTCTTGGTAAGGGACTACCTTCAATTAAATATGATTTCCCTGATTCCCATTTTATTTGCTTTCCATACGAAACAAGGAGAACAGGAATATATGCTGCAGGGACTCTTAGAGCACCCTCGGATATGACAGCATGTTCGGAAGATGCAAGAGGTGCTATGCTTAAAGCTATTCAATGCCTTGAAGCAGTTAAACGTGGTGAAGCTGTTCATCCAAGATCAGGTGATCAATCTTATCCGAAATTATACCTCGACAGGTGTACTGATTGTAAGAGATGTACGGAAGAGTGCCCTTTTGGTTCTTATGATGAAACAGAAAAAGGGACTCCCCTGTTGAATCTAAACAGATGCAGAAGATGTGGAATTTGTTTGGGCGCCTGCCCGGAGCGAATTATCGACTTCGACGACTTTTCAATAAACAGCATTTCATCTGTGATAAAGGCAGTTAATATTCCTGATGAATTTGGATAAAAACCCAGAATACTTGTCTTCCTTTGTGAAAATGATGCCTACCCTGCTTTTGATATGGCCGGGGTTAATAGAATGAAATATAGCCCTTATATAAGGATCATTCCGGTAAGATGTATTGGTTCAGTTAATAAAGTGTGGATATCTGATGCTTTGTCACAGGGATTTGACGGCATTCTTCAAATTGGTTGTAAACCCGGTGATGATTATCAGTGCCATTACATTCATGGTAGTGAACTTACTGAAACAAGAAGTGAAAATATACAGGAAACCCTCGATAAAATGATGCTGGAACCAGAAAGGATAAAAACTGAGTTTATCGAAATAAATGAATATGATAAAATACCTGAAATAATTGACAAGTATGTCGAACTGATTGAGGAGATAGGGCCGAATCCTTTTAAGGATATGTGATAATGTGCTAATGTGGTAATATGCTAATGAATGAGAGTTCACAAGTTGGCAAGTTTGCATTGCGTTTTGGTGGTTATGAAAAATAAAAGAATAAAACCACTATGAATACAATGCAGGCTCAATGGGCACCATGCAAAGAAACATTGTGAACATTGTGTAAATCATGGTGTACATTGTGGTTAAAAAAAGTAGCATTAATAATTAACAATATAACAATATAACAATATAACAATATAACAATTTTAGTGTGATAATTTAAAACCGTGAACCGTTAAAAATGAAGATCATCAAGCCAGATATTGCATTTATTAATGAGATCAACCGAGACACCGGATTCTCATTGAAATCATGTATGCAATGCGGAACATGTTCTGTGGTATGTGATCTATCTCCTAAAAACAAGCCATTTCCACGAAAAGAGATGTTCTGGGCAAGCTGGGGGCTTAAAGAAAAGTTGATGGGTGATCCGGATATCTGGTTATGCCATCAATGTGGCGATTGTACAACATATTGCCCCAGGGGTGTAAAACCGGGAGATGTATTGTCATCAATACGTAAGATTTGTTATTATCATTATGCAAAACCCAAATTTCTTGGAACCATCCTGAAAAAACCTGCATATTTACCTTTTGTCTTTGCCGTACCTGTTTTGTTTTTGCTCCTTGTCTTATTTTTTGCCGGAACTTATATAATCCCCGAAGGAGATATTAACTACTCAACATTTCTTCCACATAAATATCTTAATACTTCTTTCTCTGTTCTACTATTGTTTGTTCTTTGGGGTGTGATATTAAGTGTCAGGAGCTTTTGGAATGCTCTGGATAAACATTCATCAGGTATTGATAAAAAAAGCAATTTATTCAAAATTTCTATTTCAGTTATTAAAGAGATACTTATTCATGAGAATTTCAAAAAGTGTACGACTCAAAAATTCAGGTACCCTGCTCATTTTCTGATCTTTTGGGGCTTTATGTTATTAATACTAACTACTATCCTTGCAATTGTTAATGTACTGTTTTTTGAGTATCCGTTTTCAATCTGGCATCCTTTTAAAGTACTCGGAAATATTGCAGGTATAATGTTTCTTGCCGGATGCTGTCTGGTGATATTTCAAAGAATTACAAATAGAAAGAATAACTCCATTTACACCTATACAGACTGGATGTTTCTGATTTCTATACTTATCATTTCAATATCAGGTTTTTTAACAGAGTTTGCCAGGCTGGGAAATTGGCGTCTGGCCTATCATATATACTTTTTCCATTTAATATTCACATGGATCCTTATCATTTATTTGCCTTACACAAAATTCAGCCATATTATTTACCGGACTCTTGCAACTATACATGCCAGATATACTGGTAGATAAAATTTTGCTGAAAACATTTTTTTTTGTAATTTAGTCCTTATAAATATAAAGTTGTAGTTGCAGGAGCAGTCTAATATATTATTGATACTGCTCCTGCTACTGCCACTGCAACTATTTTTTTAGTTTGTTTGTAGCTTTGAGTTACGCTAGGAATTAATCAAGTTAGTAATAGTAAATTTAAAAAAACTATGGCATTACACGAAAAAGACAATATCAGGGACAAGCTTTTTGACGACATCTATGCTTGCTGTGACTTATCAAGCAAATTACCAAAGTACAAATTTCCAAAAAAAGAGCACAATCCTCGTAATGTGTACCAGGTAGTTCATGATGAGTTAATGCTTGACGGCAATTCCCGTCAGAACCTTGCCACCTTTTGCTCAACCTGGATGGAGCCGGAAGTCCATAATCTCATGGAGGAGTGTATTGATAAGAATATGATCGACAAGGATGAATATCCTCAGTCAGCTGAGATAGAATCACGTTGTGTGCATATGCTTGCTGATCTGTGGAATTCTCCGGATGCAGCAAATACAATGGGCTGTTCCACCACCGGCTCCAGTGAAGCGGCTATGTTAGGCGGTATGGCAATGAAGTGGCGATGGCGTGAGAAAATGAGTGCTCTGGGCAAGTCAACTGATAAGCCAAATCTGGTTACCGGCCCGGTACAAATATGCTGGCATAAGTTTGCCAGGTACTGGGACATAGAGTTAAGGGAAGTTCCACTTGAGAAAGGTCGCTTGCTGCTGACTGCGGAGGAGGTCATAGCTCACTGCGACGAAAACACCATTGCAGTTATTCCTACACTTGGGGTTACCTTTACCTGTCAGTATGAACCTGTTGAAGAGATCAGTAATGCCCTCGATCAGCTTCAAAAGGATACAGGCCTGGATATTCCTATTCATGTTGATGCTGCCAGCGGTGGCTTTCTTGCTCCTTTTGTTGATCCTGACCTAAAGTGGGATTTTCGGCTTCCAAGAGTAAAGTCCATTAACGCTTCCGGCCACAAATATGGATTGTCACCACTTGGAGTCGGGTGGGTTATATGGCGTAACAGTGAAGATCTTCATAAAGATCTGATTTTTGAGGTGAACTACCTTGGTGGTAACATGGCAACATTTGCACTTAACTTCTCCCGCCCTGCCGGACAAATAATTTCACAATATTACAACTTCCTGAGATTAGGAAAAGAAGGATACCGGAAGATACACCAATCATGTTACGATACCGCACAATACCTTGCCGATATGATCGCTAAGATCGGGCCTTTTAAAATCATTTACGACGGACATGGTGGAATCCCGGCATTGTGCTGGACACTCAAAGATGGTGTTAATCCCGGTTTTACCCTATACGATTTTGCTGACCGTTTGCGTAACCGTGGCTGGCAGGTGCCTGCTTATTCCATGCCACCTAACAGGGAAGATCTTGTTATCCAGCGTATCCTGATACGCCATGGTGTTAGCCGGGATTTGTGTGACCTCCTGCTTGAAGATATAAACAGATGTATAGAATATTTTAAGACAAACCCTGTTACTAAACCACTTTCTGAAGATGAAGCTGGTGGGTATAGGCATTAATTAGGGATTATGAATTATGAATTATAAAAAATAGAAAAAATGACCTTACTAAAAGAGCTTAAAAACATTAACATTTGCGTGAAATCACGGAAAATTGTAAGATTGATATTAGAAGAAAACCCTGAATTGGAAAAAATACTAAGGGAGGCAAAAACTGAGGGTATGGCGGAGCAAGGAATTCGTAATATGGCAATGGACTACCTGGCTGATCGCCCCGAAGCCATTTCTTATTACAGAAGAGAAAAAACCGGCCGAAAAGAGTTCCTTAAGCTGGGATGGAAAGATATTGCAGCTATACGTCTTCTCGACTACGCAGATAATGCCGGGCGAGCAATCCCTGATCCAAATCTTAAAGGCAAGCTGGTGGTTAACGATCCTATTGTTATCCTTTGGTATGCAGTAACAAGAGGAAGAGGTGGAGGTACTGTTGACTTCTTTGAAGATATACTTCATCTTTTCCGCCAGTTCTCAGGCAAGGAAAAAAGGATAATGCCGGATAAAAAAACCGTTGAGAAATGGATGGCCAGATATGAAACAGGTCTCAATTCCAATATTGTAAAAATGAGGGAAGAGAATAAAGAAAGGATACTTAAAATTATTATCAAGAAGCTTGAACGAGGTGATATCAAAAGTAAAAAATATTTCTTTGAAGAGGGGATATCAGAAAGGGAGAAGCTGGAAAAAGCAAACCAATGGTGGAAAGAGTCTGATTTTCACCTCAAATTTGCTGTCCGTTCTC
>JAIOTT010000209.1 GCA_021106655.1 Bacteroidales bacterium | reverse complement strand
TTCTAATGACATTAATTTGATGAAAAAAGAGATTTGCAGCAAATTTGTATATAGTGGAGGAATAAGTCCGATTCTTCTGAAAAATGGAAACAAACAGGAAATAGCGGGTGAGATCATTAGCTACATTGATACTTTTAAGGATACAGGAGCATATATACTCGGTGATGGAGCTTCAATTGCACCGGGAACTCCAATAGAAAATTTAAATATGTTTTACGAAACAGCAACAAAACACAGCAAAAACAATGATATATCATGTTTTTCACCTTAAAAATTATAAGGAACCATTGTATAAATATTAGTGTGATAGGAGTATTATGAAAGTATAATGACCCCATGAATTAAGACAAAAAATGCAAAATCTAAATGAACTTGACATAACAAATGGCCATTAAATTTTTTCCAAATACTGCTCACAAGCCTCCTTATCTGGGAACATAGCTACAAACTCATGGTAGTTACATGGAAAATCCTTGCCAGCAATTAATTTTGGATGATTTGTACCTATAGAGACCATATACAGAGAATAATATAGGAGGAGCTAAGGTGATGCCCAAATTAATATAATATTATAAAGAATTAACTTATAAAACCAATTGACAGTCAGCAACTATTAGGTAATAATAGCTATTTAAAATGGAGATTTGGTCTCATCATACTTTGCTAGTAAAATTGATAGTTAATTTAAGGGGAGAACAATGTCGAACATACCGAGAATTCTATTATTGGGTGATTCGATTCGTATTAATTATCAGCCACATGTGGCACATTTACTCGACGGTAAAGCAAATGTAGTAGGACCAGTAGAAAATTGCCAATACAGTCTCTACACTCTCTCCTCATTGGACAGATGGATCGCAACACTCGGTCAACCTGACATTGTTCACTGGAATAACGGATTACACGATTCGGGATACAATCCTAGTCGAAGTCCGATCCAAATTCCAATCGATATGTACCGAGCCAACCTTGAATTCATTCTTGACCGGCTGACAGCCCTGACTTCCAACGTAATATGGGCTACCATAACGCCCGTTCATCCCAAACGACCCTTTCGCAATACTGAGTGGTCATGGCATAACGGGGAAATTGATCAATACAACAACGCTGCCCGGGAGCTGATGAACAGTAGGGGCATACCGGTCAATGATCTGCACACACTGGTTTGGGATAACGTGTCCGAATTCATGAGGGAAGATCAGCTTCATCTCTCGGAAACCGGACAAAAAGCCTGTGCGAGAGCGGTTTTCAACTGTGTTTCGACATTAGCTTGATTGTTGATCCACCAATAAAGGAGCTAATCGGTGGCACCAAGAGAAAGAATGCTTATATGGATATTTGGAAGAGTGCAATATTGAGTTTATATCAAAAGACGCAATTTGAAAAGAAAGATATGTAGTCGAGACCTGCTATGATGAAACTGAAATTGATTAATCCATTGGAGCTGCCGCAAATGGGAGATGTAGATCTCGGTGAAGTGAAGAAGAAATTTGGAGATAAATTATGCCAAAAAAAAGTAGTCAGATACAAAATAGCATACCTGTTTTAACATTTTTGCACAGTGAAATAAATAATTTTTTAGGTACGGCTTACATTAATGCAGTACATAATTTGATCGATATTAATACTGTACCTGATACCGAGCAAGAATATAACAATACTGGTCTGTTGAGCAATCCATCAGCGAAAATCATAATGGCTGGCGTTGTCTATAAAAAACCCTGGACAAGGGATGCCTCTATTAATTGTTGGAATGCAGCAAGTTTACTCGAACCTGATGTTGCAAGAAATACTTTATGGGCAGTTTGCGAACGAAATGAATTTGGAAAACTTGTGACCCAACGAGATAATCAATGGTGGGATAAAGTTATATGGATCACCGGGGCATGGTCACATTACAAAATTACTGGTGATACGGACTTCCTTAAGGATTCTTATGAGGTTTCCCGTAATAACTTAAAAGAAATGGAGACAAAACGTTATAATGAAGTGTTCGGATTATTTAAAGGACCGGCTGCTTTAGCAGATGGAATATCAGGTTATCCTGCCCCTCTTTATGATTCTCGGAACGGAGCTGAATTTGTGCTTGATCACAAAGGCACCGATGAAATAATGGTCTTAAGTACCAACTGTATATATTACAATGCTTATAAGTGTGCAGAGCTTATGGCTTCTCAGCTTGGCAGACCTGATAAAGAAATATCTCATTTTAATTGTTTGGCGGAAAAATTACGTGAGAGGATCAATCAACATTTTTGGATACCGGCCAAAGGCTTGTATGGGTATTTTATTTACGGGGAAGGGTTGTTGGAAGGAACTCTTGACGAGTCAGAAGAAGGAATAGGTCTATCATATACGGTGATATTCAATGTAGCAGATGCCGACAGAATAAAACAGGTTTTGCAGAATACACATGTCCAACCCAAAGGAATCACATGTGTCTGGCCTCACTTTGATAGATACAGCGATGAGCAACCAGGGAGGCATAATGTTATGAATTGGCCCATTGCCAGTGGCCTGTGGGCTCATGCTGCTGCCATCGGAGGAAAGATCGACCTTTTCAAAAACGAGGTTGATAATCTTGTATCTATGGTAAATGCAAGTGACAATATTTTTTTCGATATTTACAACTCGATCAGTGGTAATGTGGACGGAGGGTGGCAGATATGTGATGGGATTGAACATCATTATGGATCCTGTATAAACCAGACCTGGTCTGCAACAGCGTATTTGCGGATGATTTTCTATGGACTTTTCGGTATGAAGTTTGAACGTGACAAATTAAATTTTTCACCTATGCTTCCACTTGAATGGGGTCCTGTCACACTCAATGGTGTTAATTACAGGGAGATGACTCTAAACATATCTATCAAGGGGTCAGGTAATAAGGTGAAAAGATTCTTATTGGATGGTGTTGCAGTATTGAAGACATTTGTTTCTTCGGAACTTACTGGAACGCACGCTATAATAATTGAAATGGAATGATAAAGCCTGTATTTAGTAAAGATAGATTAAAAACAACACCATGATTATCAGCTAATGCTGAAAAAGAACATGAAAAGAAATGGAGAACATAAATGAAGACATTGAATGAGAATCAAATGAATTTGATAAAGGAAAAGACCGAAGACATACTTGAAAACATCGGGTTCAACGTAATGCATAAGGAGATTTTGAAGATAGCTCGTGCTGCAGGAGCAAATGTAGATGAAGAAACTTGCCGGGTGAAGATACCTGGAAATCTTCTGAGAGAGCTTATTTCAAAAGCACCCTCAAAATATAGAATTACTGGAATTGATGGAAAAGAAAACGAAGTGGGTGGGGAAAGGCAGCTTTGCCATTCTATTATTACCGATCCTTACATCATTGATTATGAAACGCGATTACCGCGAAAGCCATGCCTTGAGGATGTGCTAAAACATACAGCTATTGCACAGAATCTTGAACATATTGACATAGCAAGTATGATGGACTTCCCTGTTACAGATTATAATGATGTTTCTTCAAGCTTGCGTGCGCTCGAGGCACATCTTTTACACTTTAGTAAACATAGTTACTGCTATGCCGCTTCAATAGAAGGCTATAAACACTGGGAAGAGATAGCCCGAATTCTTTTGCAGGAAAAAGATTTGAAAAAAAACAGGATTTTAACTGTAGCAATTGGAATTAGTTCACCTTTGGCAATTTCTGAAATTAATTGTGAAATGCTGTTAAAAGCGTGTGGAAACAACTTTGCGATTATACCTACCATATGTCCGATGGCTGGGACGACTTCTCCATATAGTAAAATCGGTACACTTGTACAAATGAATGCGGAGAATCTATTTTTAGTTGCTCTCACACAGATGATAAATCCCGGTAATCCAGTCCTTTATCATGTCGAACCATCTGTAAGTGATATGAGAACAGGATCAGACCTGTATTACACACATGATAAAGCAGTATGGAAGCTTGCTTCAATAGAGCTTGGAAAATTCTACGGCCTTCCAACAGCTGCAACTTGCGGTGGAAGTATGAATTATAGGTACGACCAACAAACTGGAGCTGAGGGTCTGTTATTCATGTTGTCTGCTGTAGGATCTCAAGCTGATATTATTCAAGGTTTTGGTTCTTTTTATAATGCAATGGGTATGTCAGCGGAAATGCAGCTTATTCAAACTTCATGGTGGAAAACATCTAAACATTTGATCCATGGAATAGATATGAACATACTGGAAGAGAGTTTGGAAAGTATTAGACGGGTTGGACCATGTGGTAATTTTCTTGCAGATGAACACACGGTGGATATGCTTAGAAGTGGAGAATTTTTTTATGACGAGTTATATGATTATTCCGGAGATTTTAAACATGGTGATTCAATGTTAAAAAAAGCTCATAATAAGGTGGCAGATATAACAGCTAGTATCAAATCACCTCATTCTGAAAAGTTGCAAAAAGAGATCAAGGGTTACTTCAACAGCTTTTATGAAAAAACCAGAGATTCTAGTTAAATCAGGCATTTAATGAATGAGTCCTCTGCAATCCAGTTAATAATTATAATATTATAATATATATTGACAGAAATATAAAATCTGGTATGCTTAGCTATACAGTTTATGATTTTAAGGAGCATCTAGTGACAAGTAAAGAACGCGTTCTTATTGCGG
>JAIOTT010000459.1 GCA_021106655.1 Bacteroidales bacterium | reverse complement strand
GTACTGGATAGGGGTTTGGATAAGTCAGTGTCTATTCCACAATGTCAGCTTTAAAAGTCTTATTGTACTCTTCCCAGTTTTTGTTCAGGTAGTCACCATCCCCAAAGTAACGGATAACCGGCTCAAAGGCTGGTGGCTTCATATAACCGGGAACAACAGTCAGCCATTCATTTTTTTCATTCATAAACACATAGGAAGGATATGACATTTTACCCTGCAAAAGTGATACTGCCAACTGATGTGATGATTTACGTTGCCCGGGATTTGGGTTGATAAACATTAGACCATCGACGAACACAGTATCCACTCTTTCGGCATTAAGTTTTACAGAATAATAATGCTTGTTCATATATTCGACAATATACGGATTTGAAAAAGTTGTGGCATCCATTCTTTTACACCACCCACACCAGTCAGTATAAACGTCAATAAATATTTTCTTAGGGTTTTTCTTGTTTAACTCAAAAGCTTCCTCGAAGCTGTACCACTTGATCTTGTTTTGTGAGAAAAGTGTAGAAGGCAATAATACAAGGACGACTGCTATGATGATAATAATTTGTCTTTTCATAAATTATACAGGGATTAATAAAATTCAGACTACAAATGTATGAAAATAATTACATATGAAGCTTGAGCAATAATTATAACTAAATATAAATGGTTTTATTATCAGTTATTGTTATTTGTTGCCTGCCTAATGGTTTCTTCTAACTGGTAACTACTGATTGGTAACTGCTGACTGGTGACTGTTACTGCCACTGCCACCTTTCCTTAAAAGTCTCTCGACCTCTCAATCTCCCTTTGCGTATCCTTTTTCTTAAGGCTATCACGTTTATCATAATAGTGCTTACCCCTGGCTAAAGCAATATTCACCTTGGCAAGACCCTTTTCATTAATATAAAGAAGTACAGGAATGATTGTAAATCCTTTCTCAGCAACTTTATTCATAAGTTTTTTAAGTTCTCTTTTAGTAAGTAAGAGCTTACGGTCACGCTTTGGTTCATGATTATAATGAGTACCGAATTTATATTCAGCAATATGCATATTCCTGACAAAAAGTTCATTCCCAATAAAACCACAATAGGCATCAATCAGGCTAGCCTTACCTCCCCGTATAGATTTTATTTCCGTACCGGAAAGCTTTATCCCAGCCGTAAACTCCTCTATCAGAAAATATGCGTAGGAGGCTTTTTTGTTTTTTATGCTTATTGTATTGTTCATTGTTCGTTTCCAGCAGGCAAAAATACAAATTTTCCAAATCATTATTTAACCACTAAGTCACACAAAGGATATCACAAAGGATACACAAAGAAAATACCTCCTTAGAGAACCTTCGTGAAGTACTTTGTGGTTCCTTTGTGGTAAAAACATTATCATCAGAGTTTATTAAAAATCCTCATATAAAAGGTATTTTTTACGAATCATTTTGAACTCATTTAACTTCTCTTTCCAACTTTCGCGGATATTTTCAATGCTATCACCATTTTTGATTTGTTCCTTTAATTTGTTGTTGCCTGCAAGTTTATTAAAATAGGAATTAAAAAAGTCATCCTCTTTATCAAACTGACCATAGATCTTAATTATCCAGCTTAAATCCAATTGCATTTTTTTCAAACTTGAATCGACTGAATAATCAGACAGATCAAAACCAAAACACTTCTGTCCATTAAATTTAGGATTAAGGCTCACTCCCGGAATGCTTTCAGGAATAAAAAAGAAGTCTGTGTTTTTAATATCAGGATGTCCGATTAGCTGGAAAGGTTTATTGGTGCCTCTGCCAATGCTAACAACAGTGCCTTCGAACAAGCATAGCGACGGATAAAGATAAATAGAGGTCATGTCCGGCAGGTTTGGTGATGGATTGACAGGGAGTATATAGTGGCTGGTGTGATTATAGTTCAAATTTTTAACATATTTTAGTCTGCATTTTGATTTATTTTCCAACCATCCTTCTGTGTTGATCATATTTGCATATTCAGCAACAGTCATTCCATGCACAATTGGTACAGGATGTAAACCAACAAAAGAACTAAATTCTTTTTCAAGTACAGGCCCATCCACATAGAAACCATTTGGATTTGGTCTGTCGAGAACCAGGAATGTAATATCATTTTCAGCACAAGCCTCCATCGCATAAGTCATAGTACTGATATAAGTATAAAACCTGGCACCGACATCCTGAATGTCAAAAATTAAAATGTCAATATCCTGCAAGTCGGAATTCTTTGGTTTGTAATTCTTTCCATAGAGGGAAATAACAGGTATTCCTGTCTTCTTATCAATATAATTACCGATCTTCTCTCCTGCTTCAGCTTTACCCCTAAAACCATGTTCCGGACAAAAAGCCTTTCTCACATCAAATCCAGAACCAAGGAGGCTATCAAGAAGATGTTTATTCTTTATCATTGATGTTTGGTTGGTAATTACAGCTACTCTTTTATCCTTTAACCAGGGAAAGTAAACATCTGTGCGCTCAGCTCCGACAATTATTCTATCACTTGTGGAGTGCTCATAAGCATCATCTGGAATATTACAAGCAGATAAAAAACAAGGAATGCAAAATAACAACAGTATAGATAGATTTTTAAACATCATTTTAATATATTTGATAGTGGAAGTTAATTTATATATTTGGGTCAATATTAAATAACATCTTTTAGCCACTAATGCACAAAAGCACAAAATCCCACTAAAGCTTATTTACTAATAATCGTGTTTTTGTGAAGTTTTGTGTATTAGTGTTTTAGTGGCATTTTCTTGTTTCTATTTTCAGATTGTCCTCGAAATTAGTATTTTTGATATTTTTGCAATAATAAATAAAATAATTGTTTTGAATACCGAATTTTTCATAGCCAGGCGTATTGTAAAAAATTCTCAGGCAAACTTTTCTGCCCCTATTGTCCGTATTGCTATTATCAGTATTGCCCTTGGCTTAGCGGTTATGATAATTTCTTTAGCAATAGTAAGCGGTTTTCAAAAGCAGATAAGAAATAAAGTTATAGGGTTTGGCTCACATATCCGGATTACAAAATTTGACTCGAATAAATCATATGAGGCAATGCCGATATCCAAAACTCAGGACTTTTATCCCGGGATTGAGAAAACGAAAGGGATAAAAAGCATTCAGGTCTTCGCATTGAAAGCCGGTATTATCAAGACAAAAGATCAGATACAGGGTGTAGTATTTAAGGGAATTGGGAGTGATTTTGACTGGTCATTTTTTGAAGATAAGATTGAAGAAGGCAAGAAATTTTCAGTGAGTGACACAACAAAATCTAATAAAGTCATGATCTCCCGGCAACTTGCCTCGCTTTTAAAACTTAAGCTTGGTGATGATCTGCGAATGTATTTTATAATAGAGAATGAACTTCAGCCACGTGGAAGGAAGTTTGAAATTTCCGGGATATATAAAACCGGTCTTGAAGAATTTGACATGCTTTATGTGATAGGGGATATTGGTCATATTCAAAAATTAAATCAATGGGACCAAGATCAGGTGGGAGGCTTTGAAATTTTCATAGATGATTTTAACGATCTTGATATTATCAGGGATATAGTTTATAACACTATTCCATATGACCTGAATAGCAATAGTATACAAGACCTGCACCCGGAAATATTCGACTGGCTTGAACTACAGGATATGAATGTGATCATCATCCTAATCCTTATGCTTTTAGTTGCATCTATAACCATGATATCAACACTTCTGATATTGATCCTCGACAGAACATATATGATAGGTGTACTTAAAGCACTTGGAGCAAAGGATTCCGGTATCAGGAAAATTTTTCTTTATAATGCAATTTATATTATCGGCATAGGGCTTTTGTGGGGAAATATTTTTGCAATAGCTTTATGTTTACTGCAATATCATTTTGGAATTATCAACCTTAACCAGGAATCATATTATGTATCCGTTGTGCCAATCAATCTTAGCATTCTTCATATTTTCTATATCAACCTTGGAACTCTGTTAATATGTACTTTGATGTTGATAATACCCTCTTTTATTATTACTAAAATCAGTCCGGTGAAGGCGATACGATTCAGCTAAATTAATATCCAAAATATAGCTTATTCGAATATAGGTAATTAGGTGGTAATTCGATTGTCATTTATTGTCATTTAATTGTCATTGATTGTCATTGATTGTTATTCAATTGTCATTGACGCGAAGCAAATGACGCACGAAGTGCAAATGACAGCAAAGCTAATGACACGAAGTGAATGACACGAAGCAAATTACTATAAATTACACGAAGTGAATTATCTAACAATTTTCGCATTTAAGCATTAACTCTTATGCATCCCACACTCAGTAAACAAAGGATTCTCCCACCACCATCTTCCGGAGCGAACGTCATCGCCAGCTGTAACAGCACGTGTACATGGCAGGCAGCCAATACTTGGGAAAGATTTATCATGTAGTTTATTATACGGAACATGCTTTTCTTTGATGTAATCCCATACTTTTTTTTCTGTCCACGAAAACAATGGGCTAACTTTTATCAGACCATTCTTTTCATCCCACTCAACAGTTTTTAGGTTTTGTCGTAAATCTGACTGATCTCTTCGCAGGCCTGTGATCCACATATCCAATCCTTTTAATGCCCTTTTCAGAGGTTTAACTTTTCTGACATGACAACATAATTTCCTGTTTTCAATGCTTTCATAAAACAGGTTGATCCCTTTAGAATTAACCATATTTTCCACATCTTTGGGATCAGGAAAAAACAAATCAATATTTAAGTTATATTTTGCCCGGGTAATCTGGATCAGATCATAGGTCTCCTGGAATAATCTTCCTGTGTCAAGAGAAAAAATTTTAATTTTTCCACCACTGGCAGCTATCATCTCTGTGATAACCTGATCTTCAACACCAAAACTTGACGCAAAAGCTAGTTTGCCATTGTACACATCCGATAAATACTTTATTACTTCCAGTGGTGTCTTATCATTAAAGGTATTATTGAGATCATTAATGATTTTATTGTTCATAAGCTTGTTTATTAATCGAGCAATATTAGATGACAAAATTAAGCAATTTCATATACTTTTGAATTTTAAATTAGCTGATATGAACATTCATTTTATCGCCATCGGTGGAAGTGCCATGCACAATCTGGCTATTGCTCTTCATAAAAAGGGATATATTATTAGTGGTTCGGATGATGAAATTGTGGATCCTTCCAGGCAAAATCTTTCCAAATATGGGTTACTACCGGAAAAAGAAGGATGGGACGAGAACCGCATACATACTGATCTTGAAGCCGTAATTCTAGGAATGCATGCGCGAAAAGATAATCCTGAATTAATAAAAGCCCAGCAACTTGGGTTGAAGATCTTTTCCTATCCTGAATTTCTTTATGAACATGCAAAAAACAAAACCAGGGTTGTTATTGGCGGGAGTCATGGTAAAACAACAATAACAGCAATGATACTGCACGTTTTAAACCACGCAGGACTTGACTACGATTATATGGTAGGTGCAAAGCTGGATGGGTTTGATATCATGGTAAAACTTTCCGATTCTGCCCCTATCATGATATTCGAAGGAGATGAATATCTTACATCCCCAATTGACAGAAGGCCAAAATTTCATTTATATAAGCCTCATATTGCTCTGATTAGCGGAATAGCATGGGATCACATCAATGTCTTTCCGATCTTTGATAATTATATTGAACAATTCAGGATCTTTGCTGAGATGATCCCTGATGGAGGAAGCCTGGTTTATTGTTCGCTTGACGGTGAGGTGACAAAAATTGCTGCAAATTTAGGCCCCAAAATAAACCTAAGACCATATCAAATCCCTGAACATACTATATCTGATGGAATAACTTCAATCAAATATAGTGATAAGATAACTCCAATGGAGATCTTCGGAAAACATAATCTTTTAAATCTCAACGGGGCCAGATTGATATGTAATGAGCTTGGAATACAAGACAAAATCTTTTTCGAAGCTATAAAATCATATAAAGGTGCTTCAAATCGTCTTGAACTTGTATGCAAAAATTCAAATTCATCATTTTTTAAAGACTTTGCACATTCCCCATCAAAGCTGAAAGCGACAATAGAAGCTGTTAAAGATCAATATCCTGAAAGAGCATTGGTCGCCTGTATGGAACTTCATACTTTCAGTAGCCTGAATCAAAAGTTTCTGTCGTTATATAAAGATTCCATGGATAGAGCGGATATTGCAATACTTTACTATAATCCTCATACCGTTGAAATGAAGAAACTTCCTACTCTTAATACAACCGACATCAAAAAAGCATTCGGAAGATCTAATGTAAGGATATTTACAGATTCCGATCTAATGATAAAAGAGTTAACAAAGATAAGATGGAAAGAAAAGAATCTCCTTATGATGAGCTCCGGTAATTTTAATGGAGTAGACTTCAAAGAGCTTGCAAAAATGATAATTTAATAAAAGAAACATCTATTTTTTTAGATATTATTTAAAATTTAATTAAATTTGCCCGGTTTTTGTAATAATAAATCAACAAAAATCATATTTCGTTCAATAACATCTCAAAAAAACAATAATGAAAAAATCAGCTTTCATTTTTCTGGTCACCATCTTTTATACATTTAATATTGTTTACGCCCAGCAGGGTCCGTCAATAAAATTTGACAAAAAGAAACATAATTTTAAAACGATTAAAGAGGATGATGGCCCGGCAAAAGGCACTTTCCATTTTACGAACATTGGTGATCAGCCATTGAAACTCACTAAGGTTAAACCAGGTTGTGGTTGTACTACTTCTGACTGGACAAAAAATGAGGTTCAACCCGGTAAAAAAGGTTTTATTACTGCAGTATACGACCCAAGAAACAGACCAGGTCCTTTTAATAAGGCAATCGCAGTCGAAACAAATGACCCAAAACAACCGAGATTAATTTTATTTATAAGTGGTAACGTACTACCCCGTAAAAAAACAACTGTAGATTTTTATCCCGTAAAGGCAGGAAATCTTAGGTTTAAAACGAATCATCTTGCGTTTATGGAAATTAATAATGGCAGCACTAAAACTGACACTATGAAGCTCTATAATGTTTGGGATTCAACAATGACCATAAAACTAATTAATGTTCCAAAATTCATCAGTTATGAAATTATACCCCCTCAATTAAAACCTAAACAGGAAGGTATAATAATAATGACATACGACGCCAGAAAGAAAAATGATTTTGGATTAATCTTTGATCGTTTTTCTATGGAAACTAATGATGCTATTAATAAAATCAAGCCCATAAATGTTAGCGCCAAAATTGTCGAGGATTTCACCAAACTTTCAACCAAACAACTTGAACTCTCACCAAAGATCAAATTTGCTTCCAGGAATTTTAATTTCGGATCGGTTAAGCAGGGCGAGCTCGTCGAATATAGTTTTGAATATACAAACCTTGGAGAAGCTGATCTTATAATAAGAAAGATCTCTTCCAGCTCAGGCTGTACAATAATAAATAAAGGTAAGCCTATTCTAAAAAAAGATGAAAGTAGTAAAATGGATATTATTATTAACACCAAAGGGAGTGGTGGTAAACTACATAAAACCATTACAGTTATTTCTAATGATCCTGACCAACCAAGTATTACTCTTAGTATTATTGGCTCCTTGATATCAGAATAATTCAATTCAAATTATTGTTAAATTAAATAAATTAGTTCAATGAAAAGTAGATTTGTCATATTAATCGTTTTTGCTTTCTTAATGGCACAGACAGGATTTTCTCAACAACCGAAGCTGAAATTCGATAATTTGTTGCATGATTTTGGCACAATAAATGAAACTGACGGACATGTTCAGCATACTTTCATTTGTACAAATACCAGTAATGATACTTTAAAAATAAACAGGGTTAATTCCAGTAAGCATTATGCAAAAGCAGAATGGTCAAATAAAAAAATTCTTCCGGGAGGTACCAGTTATGTTAAAGTATCATTTATCCCTAAAGATCACGAAGGAAAATTTAAAACTCCAATAAACGTCCTAACTACTGAATCAGGTTTCCCTGTCCAGCAGGTATTTATTACCGGTACTGTTAATCCACGCCCAAAAACTTATGTTGACTATTACCCGAAAAACATTGGAAACTTAAGGTTCAATAAAACTCATCTTGCTATAGACAATCTAAAAAATCATGAATCAAGGACAGATTCTTTTTTAATATATAATGAATGGGATAAACCGATGACCTTAAGTATTGAAAATGTCCCGGCTTATATGAACATTGAAATCATTCCTGAAGTTCTTGAACCTTCAAAATCCGGAATCATCAGAGTTAGTTTTGATGCAAGCAAAAGCACTACCTGGGGTCTTTCTTACAATTTTTACAAGCTCATAACCAACGATACACTCACTCCGAGAAAGAATATTACAGTTGGTGCAAATGTTGTTGAAGACTTTTCAAAAATGACAGCTGAGGAGCGTAAAAACAGCCCTACCATAACATTTGATAAAAAGACACATAATTTCGGACAGATCAATCAGGGAGATTTAGCCGAATACAATTTTGAATTTTCCAACACAGGGAAAGAAGATCTTATCATCAGGCGGACAAAAGCAGCATGTGGTTGTACTTCTACCAAAATGGAAAAGACAGTCTTAAAACCCGGTGAAAGCAGTAAGGTTAATATTGTATTTAACAGCAGAGGCTATAAAGGGAAGAAAAGAAAGAGTATTACTGTAATAAGTAACGACCCTGATCACTCTGTTGTAATGTTATTTATTGAAATGAATGTTTTAACTCAGTAGTAAAAAGTTTACATAAAAAAACCGGATGTCAAAAGGCATCCGGTTTTTTTTATCCTATCCATTCATGGAGATAAGAAATTCTTCATTAGTCTTTGTGAATCTCATTTTATCTTTTAGGAACTCCATAGCTTCGAGAGGATTCATATCAGCAAGGTGTTTTCTAAGTATCCAGATTCTCTGTAGCATATCTTTATCAAATAAAAGGTCATCTCTACGAGTGCTTGACGCAACGATATCTATTGCAGGATAAATTCTTTTGTTTGATAATTTTCTGTCAAGCTGCAGTTCCATATTTCCTGTTCCTTTAAACTCCTCAAAGATAACTTCATCCATTTTGGAACCTGTATCAACGAGAGCGGTTGAAATTATTGTAAGTGATCCTCCGCCTTCAATTTGCCTGGCTGCACCGAAAAAACGTTTTGGTTTATG
>JAIOTT010000479.1 GCA_021106655.1 Bacteroidales bacterium | reverse complement strand
CCCTGACATTAAAAAGAAAAAAGAAGGTGAGGTGAGCATAGATCACGTTCCGGGAAAAGATAAAAAAGGAAATAAAGATAAAAAATTGGGCGAGTATGTTGATTATGAGGAACTGGAATAAAGTAATTTGAAAATTTGTTAATCCCTGCTGTTCGGTTAAAATTAATAGATTCTTCGCTCCGCTCAGAATGACAGGGCTTCTCAAGTTTATTAATAGAGGATGGGTTGCTTGGCGGCTTTGCCGCCAAGCAACCCATCCTAAAAGACATAAACGCTTGTCATTCTGAGCGTAACGAAGTGAAGCGAAGAATCTATGATGCATTTTATTAAGTTTACCGGACAGTAGTAATGTGTTAATTTGTTAACTGATAATTGATAACTGATAATTGATAACTGATAACTGATAATTGATATTATGAAGGATTTTTCGTTTAAAAAGCTTGCACCATATTTATCGGCCATAGTGATCTTCGTGATCATTTCCCTGGTATATTTCAGTCCGTTACTTGAAGGAAAAAAACTCAAACAGGAGGATATCACACGCTTCAAAGGGATGTCGAAAGAGTTAGTTGATTTCAGGGAAAAGACCGGAGAGGAAGCTTTATGGACTAATTCAATGTTTGGTGGAATGCCAGCATATCAGATATCCGTAAAATATGAAGGAAACCTAATACGTTATGTTGATGACATTTTGCAACTGGGATTACCGCACCCGGCAAGTATTGTTTTCTTATACTTTATCGGCTTTTTTATCCTTTTACTGGTTCTTGGCGTTGATCCATGGCTGAGTATCACCGGAGCATTTGCATTTGCCTTTTCCTCCTATTTTTTCATAATCCTCGAAGCCGGACATAATTCAAAAGCTCATGCAATTGGATATATGGCACCTGTTATTGCAGGTGTTATCCTGACCTTCAGAAAAAAATATTTAGTGGGTGGAATATTAACGTCCCTCTTCATGGCATTAGAAATTAATGCCGGGCATCCTCAGATAACTTATTATCTCTTCATGATACTATTGATACTAGGGATATTTGAGTTTGTTAATGCCATAAAGGAAAAAATCTATATCCCATTTGGGAAAGCTGTCGGCATACTTGTAATAGCTTTTATTCTTGCTGCCGCCACACATATTACAAACCTCTGGGCCACTTATGAATATGGCGAATATACCATAAGAGGCAAATCCGAACTTTCAGTAAATAAAGAAAATAAAACATCAGGCCTTGATAAAGATTATGCAACTGCCTGGAGTTACGGAATTTCTGAAACTTTTTCTCTTATGATCCCAAATATTAAAGGCGGAGCTTCCAGACCTCTTGGTGAAAACAAAAAGGCAATTGAAAATGTTGATCGTAACTTTAAAAACTCTGTCGCCAACTCTTATCAGTATTTTGGCAACCAGCCTTTTACATCAGGGCCAGTGTATGCCGGTGCTTTTGTCATCTTTTTATTTATACTCGGCCTTTTTATTCTAAAAGGTAGATTGAAATGGATATTGTTTACTGCAATTCTGCTCTCCATAATTCTTGCATGGGGTAAAAACCTAATGTTCTTTACTGACCTGTTTCTTGATTATTTTCCTTTGTACAACAAATTCAGGGCAGTTTCCATGGCTCTCGTTATAGCAGAATTATGCATCCCGTTGTTAGCAGTTCTCACTCTGAATAAGATTATAAATGATCCGGGGATCCTGAAGAAGAACCGCAGGGAATTTCTTATTTCCCTTGGGCTTACCGGAGGAATAGCTTTACTTTTCTACATTCTTCCTGCTGCCTTTTTCAATTTCCTTTCAGAACAGGAAGCAACAACCTTTGCAACATATAAAAGCGATGGGAAATATGATCCTGCCCAGGTTGATATGTTTATTGCCGGCCTTGAATCGGCCAGGATCTATATTTTCAAAGCAGATGCTATCAGGAGCTTTTTATTTATCCTTATAGGTGCTGTTATCCTCTGGTTATATTCCGGCAAGAAGATCAAGAAACCTCTCTTCATAGCAGGTGTTATCATCATCATACTTATTGATATGATCGTTGTCGACAAGCGCTATCTGAATAATGAAAATTTTATCAGAAAATCTCAGGTTGAGAATCCTTATCAGATGACTAATGCTGATCAGTTAATTCTTGAAGATAAAGATCCGAATTTCAGAGTGTACAATACTACAGTACGTCCGGATCAGGATGCACGTACATCGTATTACCATAAGTCGATCGGGGGTTATCACGGCGCCAAACTGAGGAGGTACCAGGAGTTGATCGACCACCATATCTCTAACAATAATATTGATGTGTTTAATATGCTTAATACAAAGTATTTTATTGTTGCCAACAAAAATACTAATGATCTGATGGTTCAGAGAAACGTTAGTGCACTTGGAAATGCATGGTTTGTTACTGGCTATGACTTCGTTAATAATGCTGATGAAGAGATCGCTGCTTTAAGTAATTTTGATGCAGGTAATACAGCAATCATCGACAAAAAATATTCCATGTATCTTGATAACTATACTTATGTAAGCGATACTCTTGCTACCATTGAATTGACTGAGTATTTACCAAATCACCTTACTTACAGATCTAACACCAGTTCTGACCAGCTTGCTGTGTTCTCTGAGATATTCTATGATAAGGGATGGAATGCTTATGTTGACGGGCAGCTGAGCACATATTTCAGGGCTGATTATGTGCTACGTGCAATGATAGTCCCTGCAGGAGAGCATACAATAGAATACAAATTTGAACCAAAAGTGTACTATACCGGAGAAAAAGTATCGCTGGTAGCGTCAATTATTTTGATATTGCTAGTTCTTGGGCTGGGAATTATGGAATACAAGAAAGGCTGAGG
>JAIOTT010000348.1 GCA_021106655.1 Bacteroidales bacterium | reverse complement strand
TCACTTCGTTTCGTTCAGAATGACAATCATTTAGGATATTAAGGAGTGGGTTGATGGCGGCTTCGCCGCCATCAACCCACTCCCATTTGAAAAACACGGAACAGCTTGTCATTCTGAAGCGAAGAATCTATTAATTTTTTTCCGGACAGCAGTGATTGTTATATTGTTAAATTGTTATATTGTTTTTATGAAAAAGGCGTCAGTGAAAAGGCTCACCCTAATATTAACCATTATTGTCCTATTTATCTTTCCGGCAAAATCCCAGGTAAGAACGGATCTTTTTCTTTACAAAGGGAGGATGGATCTGTATAATAAAGAGTACACCTCTGCCATCCGAAACTTTAACACCATAATAAATAGCGGCAAAGAGGATTTCGATGCATATTTTTTCAGGGGGATAGCAAAATACTACCTTGGAGATTTTCATGGCGCTGATAAGGATTTCACAAATGCCCTAAAAATAAATCCTTTCTATTCTTATGCTTATCATTACAGGGGGGTCAGCAGGGGCATGCTTCAGGATTATACTAAAGCACTGGAGGATCTCACAAAAGCCTTGCAAAGGAAACCTTTCAATGCAGAAGTTTATATTAGCAAGGGCAATATCAATATGCAACTCAAAAACTATAATGAAGCCCTGGACGACTATAAGCATGCCCTGGAGATAGACACTGAGAATGCTCTTGCGTATGTTAACCGGGGCATGGCAAAAAAGATGTTGAAAGATTACGATGGGGCAATTGAGGACTGCAACAGAGCAATACAATTAAATATATTTTTCACTGATGCCTTTATAAAAAGGGGAACAATATATCATGACAGTGAAAACTACAAACAAGCGGTTGTGGACTATAAGCAAGCCATAAAATTAGAACCCAATAATCCCCTGCCCTATTTTTACAGAGCTGCAGCAAGATTTGCATTACTTGACTATACAGGCACTTTAGAAGATTATGACAAAGTTATTGAATTGGATCCGCGAAATGCACTTACATATTTTAAGAGGGCCGGCCTGAAATCATATATATCAGCCTATAATGAAGCAATTGAGGACTATAGTAAAGTTCTTGAAATCAATCCGGAAAATGTTCTTACATATTATAACAGAGGGTGTATAAAACATGAAATGAAAGATTTTAACGGAGCTGTTGAAGATTATTCTAATGCAATAGAGATCTTTCCGGCATTCGCCAATGCCTACCTGAACAGATCGGCTGCATATTCAAGCCTGAATAATTCAATTAGTGCTCATGAGGATTACAGTCAGGCAATGCTTCTTATAGAAGCACAAAACAATAATTACGACAGTATCTTTCATGCTCATTCAGATTCAGCATATTATAAAAAAATAATGGAATTTGAATCTGATTTTAATGAAGGACAAGAGGGATTCGGAAGAATTCAAAATAAGAATATTTATATAGAAATTGAAGAGAACCTACAGCTTGTTTGTTATGAAAATGACACAATGGATATCTCAAGAGAGAAACATAACTACAATCCGGAAATAATTTCAGATCTGATCTCCCGATATCCTGATAACCTTAGCTTCAGTATTAGTAATGATCCGTCAGGGATTAATGCAAAAAGAGCAAATGAGATAGAGTTTAAAGCTCCTAACTGTGAAATCTTGCAACCAAGAGATGCAAAATACTATTTCTTTATAGGACTGTTGAACGGAATACAGCAAAATTATTACAGTGCCATTGCAGCTTATGATATAGCTATTTCTCTTGACAAAAAATTCCTTCTTGCATACTTTATGCGTGCTAACTTGCAATATGAAATGTTAAATTACCAAAAGCAGTCGGAGGAATATTCTCAACCTTTAAGTATTGGCCAGGTTGACGATCAAATTGCAATAAACTACAAAAAAAAGCAAAGCAATACCATTGCAAAAATAATACGGGATTATAATAGAGTGATAAAACTTGATCCTCAATTCAGTTATGCATATTTCAACAGGGGCAATATTAATAACATCCAGGGTGATTATTCAGCAGCTATTAAAGATTATAATATAGCCATCGAAATAAATGACGAGCTTGCTGAAGCTTATTTCAACAGAGCTCTTACCTTTATCTTTTTAAATGATACCAAAAACGGGTGCAATGATATGAGCAAGGCCGGTGAGCTGGGAATACACAATGCTTACAACGTGATAAAGAGATACTGCAGTAAGTAGGAAGTACTTAAAGTATTTAAAGTAAGGGATGCCACCCCTTACTTCATTGGGATTTGCATTCCTTGAACTAACGAAGTAGGGGGTGGCATCCCTGGCACAGTGCCTTGAGTACTTAAAGTTGATCGAAGGAGTTATTGAACTCGTCATCAAAGCGTTTTACCAGGCTATCGCATCCGTGATTGAACATTTTATGCACCTTGCATTCGTTGGTTGGCCTAAAAGCAAAGTTATCATTCTTTTTCAATGGCAGAAGTGATATTGCTTCCATC
>JAIOTT010000289.1 GCA_021106655.1 Bacteroidales bacterium | reverse complement strand
TTTGGGCGGATCCAGATAGGAGTAGAAAATTGGAATAAGGAAGATAGAAAGAAAGAACACTATCATTATATTTATTGATGCAATAATCCCAAATTCAACAAGAATTTTATTCCCGGTTACAATAAAAGCTGCAAAACCTATGGCTGTTGTCAGATTAGTTAAGAAGGCAGCATTGCCAACTCTTTGTACAACGCGGGAAAGAGCTTTAACTTTGTTCCCGTGCTTCTTATACTCATAATGATATTTATTAAGCAGAAAAATACAGTTCTCAACACCAATAACAATTAATAATGGAGGAATGATACCAGTCAGCATAGTTATTTTATACCCAAATAAACTAACCAAACCAAATGACCAGATAACGCTGATAACAACTATTATCATTGGGAACATCATTGCCTTAAAAGACTTAAAGAAAATAAACAATGCAATGGATGCAACCAGCAAAGCTAATAATACGAACATCTTAAGTTCATCCTCAACCTTTTTTGAAGTGATTGTCCGGATATAAGGTAAACCTGAAAAATGCATTTTAACATTATTCCATTTGCCAAAATCTTCGGCAACTTCCTGAATTTCTTTTATTAATGGTATCCTCCCCTTAGTGTTCAATTTTGCTTTGTCAAGGGTTATCATCATCAGTGTAACATTGCTTTCTTTATTGTAAAGCAAACCATCGTAAAAAGGAAGAGAGTAAATGACCTCTTTTAAACTGTCAAGTTCTTCCTGGCTATACGGTTTTTTCGAAATAACAGGCAAAAAATCAAATTTCTTTGTCTCTTCGTTTTTTGTTAACTGATACATCTTGGCGATGGAAACAACCTCTTCAACTCCTTCAATATCCTTGACTCTATAAGTCAGATCATACCAGTCATTGAATTTGTTAAGTTCATAGATATTTTCATCTTGTATTCCAATAAATAAAACACTGCCATCTTCACCGAAAATTTCCTTGAAACCATTGTATTTTATATATGTGGAATCTGTTGTAGGGAGCATCTGGGCCAGCTGATATGATAACTGGACGTCAAAAGCTTTATAAAGCATAAATGCTGTAAGCAAAGCAATTATTATCAGGTTGCCAAGCCTGTTACGTAAAATTATCCTGACCAGATATGTCCACATATAGTAGTAAAATTATTCTAATTGCTCTAAAAAATTTCTAAAAACAATAGTTAAGTGAGTTAAGTAGGTGAGTGGTTAAGTAGGATGAAATATTTGGTTTTATTGTATTTTCCCACTCAACAAATTAACTAATTAACCACTTAACTAGATTACAATCTACCTCTTCAGTCAAAAAACCTTTTCCGAAAAGGTGCACGAAATTATAACATATTCTCCTAAAATCAAAAGAACTACGTCTATTCATTATCGATTATTCTTCTGCTTTCAGTATTTAATGTTAATACCTAATTACTAATCGAAATTTTATTTTATCTTTGGTTGTTTTTTTAAGACTAAGGCTAAGGCTGTGGCAAAGGGTAGTAAGTAAGATGAGTAGGTGAGTGAGAAAGCTGATATCCATACTAAACCACTGAAAATGGTATAAATATTGTTAATCAATGTTTGGAATTCTGATACATTTATAAAAATATAAACACATGAAAAAAATTCGCTATTTCTTTTTGATCCTTATTGTAATTTTTGCTTGCTCCTCACCAAAAAGTCTGGTAAAAAAGGGGAAATATGATACTCTGATCAAGAAATCAGTTAAGAAGCTTAGAGTAAACCCTGATGATGAAAAATATTTAGATCTCCTGAAGCAGGCATATCCTCTGGCTAACCAGGAAGATCAGGATAAAGTTAAGTATTTAAAACAATCCGGACAGCCTGATAGATGGGGTGGTATTTTTAATGCCTACACAAAATTAAAAACTCGTCAGGATCTGGTAAGGAGTCTTTCGCCGGGCGTTCTGAATGAAATTGGTTTTTCTTATATTGATTTTGATCAGGAAATAATTACAGCAAAACAAAATGCTGCTGAATATTATTATGCACATGCAAAGATGCTT
This sequence comes from Bacteroidales bacterium, assembly GCA_021106655.1. Classification (GTDB taxonomy): domain Bacteria; phylum Bacteroidota; class Bacteroidia; order Bacteroidales; family SMBSF77; genus SMBSF77. The sequence goes on along the minus strand of JAIOTT010000289.1, from coordinate 10,582 downwards.
CTTGAAAGAGGGACAAAATATGATGCTCAATCGGCTTATCATGAGTTTAAGCAGGTTGAATCATATTATTATGATTATAAAGATACAGGTGAATTAATGCAAAGAGCTCTGGAGCTTGGAACAACCCATGTACTGTATAAAATGATCAATAAAACGGGAGTACCTTTCCCTCCAAATTTTAAAGATGAACTTGAAAAAATGTCTCTGCAAAGCCTTAATCAGGACTTTTTAAATTTTGATGTTAAAGCTCTTGCCGGATGGAATTATGATTATCTTATTAATTTGAATATCAATATGATTGAAGTTTCTCCGGAAATAGTTGAAAAAACAAATTTTACACACTCAAAAGAAATTGAAGATGGATGGCAATATGTGCTGGATGATAATGGTAATGTGATGAAGGACAGTCTTGGCAATGATATTAAAGTTACTGTGTATAAAACTATAACATGTTACGTTACAGAAGTCCATCTGAAAAAAACATGTAATGTCACAGGATCAATAGATTTTATTGAAGATTATACAGATCAGTTAATTGAAACATCTCCTATGACAGCAGGAACATTATTTGAATATGTTTTTGCCACTGCCGCCGGCGAAATAGATGCATGCCCTCCTGAAGTAATAGAGCTTATTCGAAGAGATCCTTTGCCTTTTCCAAGGAGTGATATTATGATACTCGAGACTATTGATAAGATGAAAATTGTTATTAAAGATATCATAAGAAAAAAGAGACGTCTCTTTAAGTGATAAAAATGAAATCAAAGAAAAAAGTCCTGTTTATTGATACTACTCATCCTTATTTAATTGATGGACTTAAATCTCTCGGTTTTGAATGCGATCATTTTGATTCCTTCACCAAATCAGAATATGAAACTATCATTCATAATTATTTTGGAATAATTATTAGAAGTAAGTTTAGTCTGGATAAGGCTTTTCTTGAAAAAGCTAAAAAACTTGCCTTTATTGCACGTGTCGGATCAGGTATGGAAAATGTGGATACCGGATATGCTGAAGCCAGAGGAATAAGTTGCTTAAATGCACCTGAAGGAAACAGAGATGCTGTGGGTGAACATGCAACCGGGATTTTGCTTGCCCTGCTTAATCATATGGTAAAAGCTGATGGCCAATTCAGGCATGGGATATGGAAAAGAGAGGAAAACCGTGGTATGGAAATTATGGGCAAAACCGTTGCTATCATAGGTTATGGAAATACAGGAAGTGCGTTTGCACAAAGATTAAAAGGATTTCAGGCAAATGTTATTGCCTACGATAAATATAAATCAGATTTCTCCGACGATTATGTGAGGGAAGTTACTATGGCAGAGATTTTCAGGGAAGCAGACATTTTAAGCATGCATGTGCCTCTAACTGATGAAACCAAATATTTAATTGATGATAAATATATTAGTCGGTTTGAGAAAAACATTTTTATTATAAACACCTCCAGGGGTAAAGTTGTTAAGACATCCGCACTGGTTGGTAATCTTAAATCCGGTAAAGTATCAGGTGCAGCACTTGATGTTCTTGAGTATGAAAATTTATCCTTTGAAGATCTAAGACAAAAAGAATTTGATAAAGATTTCTCATGGCTTGCTGATGCTGAGAATGTAATCTTATCCCCTCATGTGGCAGGACTCACGCATGAGTCGTATTTAAAACTTGCTGAAGTTATTTTTGAGAAGATCAAAGCAATAAACATATATTAACTGATGGGTTAACCCGTCAGTATACACCTGAAATGGAAAATTATACTCCTAAAGAAATCAGTTGGTTGTCGTTTAACGAAAGAGTTCTGCAGGAAGCACAGAACCAGGAGACGCCCATTCTTGAACGAATCAAGTTCCTCGGGATATATTCAAATAATCTGGATGAATATTTTCGGGTAAGAGTTGGTACACTCAAGAGATTGTCGAATATAGGTAAAAAATCAATTGAAATTCTTGGTTACAATCCGGGAGAGGTGCTGGAGGATATTCACGAAATAGTATTAAATCAAAGAAAGAAATTTGATCTGGCTTATGAGGAAATATTAAAAGATCTTCGAAAGTACAATATTTACATTATTAACGAGAACCAGCTTGATGAGGAGCAAGGTGTTTTTGTTAAACAATATTTTTATGATAATGTACGTCCACGCTTGATGCCAATCATGCTTGATCAGCTTGTTGAATTTCCTTCCATGAAAAATGATGCAATCTATTTTGCCATTAGCCTGCAATCAAATAAAAGTAAAGAAGATAAATATGCTTTGATGGAAATACCCACTAAGGTACTTCCCCGATTTATCATTCTTCCAGGAAAAGGAAATAAAACTCATATCATTTTCCTGGACGACATTATCCGTTATAGGCTGAAGGATATATTTTATATGCTCGATTTTCAGAATTTTGAAGCATATACTGTTAAGCTTACTAAAGATGCCGAACTTGATATAAATGATGATATCTCAGAGAGCTATGTTACCAGCGTTGCAAAGAGCCTGAAGCGACGAAAGGAAGGATCACCTGTTCGTTTTGTTTACGATCAGCAGATACCCGTGAACCTGCTTAGCCTTCTTATAAAAAAACTAAATTTCAAAAAACGGGATGCAATAATTCCCGGAAGCAGGTACCATAACTTCAAAGATCTTATAAATTTTCCTGACCTAGGCAGAGAAGAACTTAAACTTAAATCCCTTCCTCCAATCAGACATAAAGATATAGAGTCTGAAGAGAGTATTTTTGCTGCAATCCGGAAAAAAGATATAATGCTTCATTTTCCTTTTCATTCCTTTGATTATTTTATTAATCTCCTTCGAGAAGCTGCCATCGATCCTGCTGTTAAAACAATCAGACTTACTGTTTACAGGCTTGCACGAAACTCAAGCGTGATAAATACTCTTGTCAATGCTGCAAGAAATGGTAAGTCCGTAACAGTAATAATTGAGCTGCAAGCCCGATTTGATGAGGAAGCAAATATTATGTGGGCTCAAAAACTTACCGAATCAGGTGTTAAAGTTGTTGATGGAGTGCCGGGGTTGAAGGTCCACGCAAAACTGTGCCTTATCACAAGAAAGGAGAAAAAGCGTACGGTTAATTATGTGGCCGTAGGTACAGGCAATTTTAATGAAAATACAGCCAGGATCTATTGTGATGACCTTTTATTTACAACTGACAAAAAAATCACCAATGAAGTTGTAAAGACATTTAACTTTCTGGATAAGAATTATAAAAAGGAGAACTATTATCATCTGGTTCTATCACCTTTTTATATGCGTAAGAAGATGATAAGGATGATCAGGAATGAGATCAAAAATGCCAGGGAGGCAAAGAAGGCTTTTATTTATTTGAAACTTAATAACCTGGTTGATAAAGAACTTATATTGCTTTTGTATGAAGCTAGCCAGGCCGGAGTGACAATTCGTTTGAATGTAAGGGGAATGTATTCGGCAGTTGCAAACAAAAAAGGTGTAAGTGATAATATGAAAGCAAGGGCTATTGTAGACCGCTTTCTTGAGCATACACGAATATTTTGGTTTTATAATGGAGGGGATGAAAAATTGTTTATTTCTTCTGCCGATTGGATGACACGTAATATGGACAGACGTATTGAAGTTACTTGTCCGGTTTATGATCAGGCCATCAAAAAAGAATTAAAAGAGATACTTGAAATTCAGTGGAAAGATAATGTTCAGGCAAGAGTGTTAAATAAAAAACTGAACAATAAATTTTATAAAAACAATGCAAAGGAAAAAATCCGGGCACAACTAACTATATATGAATATTTGCTAAATCTGCATGGTGGCCTGTAGGTTAACACCATGACTAACAAATACATTATGAAATTTACCAATTCAGGATTTTCCGGAAATCGTAATTTTCAGGATCAGGAAGATATTGTTTTGCAGCTTCATAATCTTCCTCTGTTAGATAGTGAAGGTTGTGATTAAACACTAATTGTGCCTTTTCCAGATTAATATTTACAAGGCGTGGTTTTACTTTTCCATGCTCATCCTCAACATCCCTGAGATATAATGGTGATATCTCACCCTCATGGCTTAAGGTTACCATACATGCTGTTTCACCCTTTTCAAACAGAGTTTTTACTCCAATCCCAAGGTTTGTGCAATAAACCAGATCGTATGCTATTGGCCGGCAGCATCTTAATTCGTACCCCAATTCAACAGGCCGGCTTTTGATGTCTGAATTAAGATCTTTGAGTTTCCGTTGAACCAGCATATTGAAGATGTGAGCTTTACTTACATTACCCAATTCAGGATGTCCGTGATCATCATAAGTGAAATTTATTCCTGTATTTTTTATCTCTTCATCATCAACAAAATGGAATACTCCTTCACTGATTATTGCAGCCCCATAGTTAATTCCAAGTATTCGCCTTTTTATAATTGATGAAATCACAAGCCGTATGATCTTATCAAAATTTACTTGTGTTTTATTAAACATTTCCGGTATAACTATCATAGGATAATGACAGGCTGTTCCAATACCAAAAGCAAGGTGGCCGGCTTCTCTGCCCATTGCTGAAACAATGAACCAGTTGCAGCTTGTTCGTGCATCTTCATATACTGTTGTGGCAATTTTTACCCCTTCATCCTTGGCCGATTGATATCCGAATGTTGGAATGCCCTCAGCAAGCGGAAGATCATTATCGATAGTTTTTGGAACATGTATATTTTGAATTTTTACATCATGTTTAACAAGGAATTTTGTAATACGGTTTGCTGTAGAAGCTGTATCATCTCCACCAATAGTTACGAGTAACTTAATGTTTTCCTTAATAAAAAAATCTGTTTTAAACTCTTCGTTTTTCGGCTTGTAACGACTCATTTTTAATGCCGAGCCACCTCTGCTGTAAATCTCATCAGCAAAAGCAAAATCCATTTCTTTTATTTTTGGTTTATCTGAGAAAAGAGTACTGTATCCGTCATCTAAGCCTAAAACCCTGTATCCTGTGCTACAAAACACTTTTGTAATAGAGCTGATAACTGTATTGATACCAGGAGCAGGACCCCCTCCGCATAAGATAACTATTGACTTCCTTGCCATTATTGTTTTATTAATGATTAGTTATTTAATTTCTTGCAATAATACAAATTTAAAAGCATTTAGATTATGAGATTTTTAGATATGAGATAATGAGACAATTTTAAAATTATCGAATTATCTTATATCTCTTGTCTCATAATCTCTTGTCTAATTATCTATTATATTTGCAATCCACAAAAATGGGTATCTATTGAAACTGCACGAACTTATTGATATTTATAGAAATGACAGCAGAACTCAACAAATGCTTGAGGAGCTAAAGTTATATGAAGAACACCGTATACAGCTTAAAGGATTAGTTGGATCATCCATAGCTTTGGTCACTGCTGCAGTATTCAAAGAATTACCGCTCACTCATCTTTTTATTTTGCCGGATAAAGAAAGTTGTGCATACTTTTTCAATGATCTGGAGAATATTTTTGGAGAACAATCACTGGATTATAACAAAAAAAAGATACTCTTTTATCCTGCGTCTTACAAAAGGCCCTATGAAGCAGATCAGTTCGATAGCTCCGATGCATTGTCGCGGACGGAAGTGATGAACAGGATAAACAGCCGTAGGAAAAAAACTCTTATTGTTACTTATCCCGAAGCTTTGTGTGAAAGAGTTGTGAATAAAAAATATATTACTGAAAATACTCTTAGCCTTCATGCCGGAGAGGCTGTTACTATAGATTTTATTGTTGACCTGTTAATGGCGTTTGAGTTTGAACGCGTTGATTTTGTAGTTGAGCCGGGACAATTCTCTTTACGTGGTGGCATTGTTGATGTGTTTTCCTTTTCCAACGATTATCCATATCGAATTGAGTTTTTTGGTGATTCAGTTGAATCGATCAGAGCTTTTGACCCCGCCAGTCAATTATCTCTCGATAAACTCGTAAAAGTCACAATTGTCCCCAATATTCAGAGCAGAGATATTCCTGATAAAAGGGAATCTTTTATGGATTATATTCCCTCTTCAACAATTCTATGGACAGATAACATCAAGTTCATAATTGATAAAATTGATCAGGAATTCGTAAGATCTGAAAATGCGTATAAAAATCTATCTGATAATTCTACCAGTATTATTCCTTCTGAACTGTTTATTACAGGAAAAGATTTCCTCAGCTCCATAAATAAATTCTCAATTATTGAAACAGCAAAATATTTTTATTTTGAAGCAAACAGTATTTTTGAATTTGAAGCTCTTCCACAGCCATCTTTTAATAAGAATTTCGATCTCCTGATCTCAAATCTTGATAATAATTCAAAAGAGGGCATAAGCAATTTAATATTAACGGATAATGCACAGCAGCTTGAAAGATTATATGCCATTATTGAAGATACACGTGAGAAGAATGGGTACGCGCATGAGATTAAACTTTCCACATTAAACTTATCTTTACATGAAGGCTTTATTGACAACTCACTGAAAATTGCATGCTATACCGATCATCAGATATTTGAAAGATTCCACCGCTTCCATCTGAGAGACAGGTATAATAATAAAGAGGCACTTACAATAAAGGAGATGTATAATCTTAATCAGGGAGATTATGTTTCACATATTGATCATGGAATAGGGAGATTTGACGGACTGGAGAAAATTATTAACAATGGGAGAGAGCAAGAAGCTATAAGATTGATTTATCAAAATAACGACCTTTTGTATGTGAGCATACATTCCTTACACCGTATTGCAAAATATATCGGGAAAGAAGGTACTGCCCCGCCATTGAACCGTCTTGGATCTAATGCCTGGAACAAGCTTAAAAGTAAAACCAAGAATAAAGTTAAGGATATTGCAAAGGATCTGATAAAACTTTATGCAAGCAGAAAAGCTACAAAGGGATTAAAATTCTCCCCCGATTCCTATCTTCAACATGAGCTTGAAGCATCATTTATTTACGAAGATACACCTGACCAGCTTAAAGCTACTGTTGATGTAAAAAAAGACCTTGAGGCAGAATATCCAATGGACCGTCTGATTTGTGGTGATGTAGGATTTGGTAAAACTGAGATTGCGATCAGAGCTGCCTTTAAAACAGTTGCAGAAAGTAAACAGGTGGCACTGCTTGTACCTACAACCATCCTCGCACTTCAACACTATAACACTTTCAGGGAAAGGTTAAAGGATTTTCCATGTAATGTAGATTATATTAACAGATTCAAAAGTGCTAAAGCACAGAAAAAAACATTGGAAGGCCTCCAAAACGGTAAGATTGATATCATAATCGGGACCCATCGAATCGCAAGCAAAGACATTGAGTTTAAAGACCTGGGTTTATTGATAATTGATGAAGAACAAAAATTTGGTGTTGCGGTTAAAGAAAAGCTTAAACAGCTAAAAGTAAATGTTGATACACTGATACTTACTGCCACGCCCATTCCTAGGACAATGCAATTTTCATTAATGGGTGCCAGAGATCTTTCAATTATTAATACTGCTCCTCCAAACCGTCATCCAATACAAACTGAATTGCACATGTTTGGCGAAGAAGTTATTAAAAATGCTTTAACTTATGAACTTTCAAGAGGCGGGCAGGTGTATTTTGTGCATAACCGTATCCAGAATATTATGGAGGTAGCGGAAATGTTAAAGAAATTTTGTCCTAAGATGACTTTTGCTATAGCTCATGGACAACTACCAGGAACCCGCCTTGAAGGAATTATGCTCGATTTTATTGATGGCAGATTCGATGTTTTGATCGCTACTACTATTATCGAATCAGGTTTAGATATCCCCAATGTTAATACAATAATAATCAACGAAGCACAAAATTACGGACTCAGTGATCTGCATCAGCTCAGAGGAAGGGTAGGACGTGCTAATAAAAAAGCCTTCTGCTACCTTTTAACACCCCCTTTGTCAATCCTGACAGATGAAGCAAGGAAAAGACTTAAAGCCATTGAAGAATTCTCTGACCTTGGAAGTGGATTTAATATTGCCATGCGTGACCTTGATATCAGAGGCGCAGGAAATATCCTCGGTGCTGAACAAAGTGGATTTATTTCAGATATAGGTTTTGAAATGTATCACAAGATACTTAATGAAGCAATCATGGAACTCAAAGAAAGTGAGTTCAAAGACCTGTATGAAGAAAGTGCAGAAACTCAATATGTTAAAAATTGCCAGCTTGAAACTGACCTTGAACTACTTATTCCGGATGATTATATAAGTAATATTACTGCACGACTAAGCCTGTATAAGGAACTTGATAATATTGATTCAGATGAGAATTTAGTTAAATTTAAAGATAATCTTAATGACAGGTTTGGGCAGGTACCTGATCAAACATCATCATTAATTAATACAATCCGGCTTAGATGGATTGCTACAGCTATTGGATTTGAGAAATTGGTTCTGAAATCAGAAAAGCTGATAGGATATTTTATTAAAAATCAGGAATCCCCTTACTTTCAAACGGAGCAATTTTCAAGGGTACTGCAATACCTTCAGGAAAATCCATATCACTCTATCATGAAAGAACAAAATAATAAGCTTAGCTTAGTCATCGATAACGTCATATCTGTTAATGAATGCATTAGTGTTTTATCACGCATGAGGCTTCATGATCCATCATAATAACCCGGAGTACATTTTCTGATTCCGACATATTGAAGCCATTGTTGAAAAAAAAATGAACAAAAGATCAATATTTCGTATTAATTAAATAACTTTGTTAGTCGATTTTCTTGGCTTCGCCAATAGCCATTTTTACAGAAAGGAATATGGTACAGGGAGCATGGGATGTGTTTTTTATAATTTTTTTAAAACCTTAATTACTACTTGCATTATGCCCTGTGTTCCATGTATCATATTTTTCGCTGATGCTGATGTGTTTATATGCCAATGAAATCAAAAGCAAAATAAATTATTAACCACTAAAAAAGAAAGAATATGAGAAGAATTTTACTATTATTTGTTGCACTAACAACATTTGCTTTTGTACAGGCACAATGTAATGACTTGTTTATCTCTGAGTATGTTGAAGGTTCAGGTAATAACAAAGCCATTGAAATTTACAACCCAACTGACCAGGCCATTGACCTTTCAGCCTATCGCCTGGTAAGGTACTCTAATGGAGGTACCACTCCTAATGCCGTTAACCTGGCCGGAACTATTAATGCTTATGATGTGTATGTAGTTGTTCTTGATAAAAGAAATCCTAACGGCACAGGCCTTGAACAACCTGTTGATAGTGCCTTACAGCTCAAGGCTGATACTTTCCTTTGTCCGGTATATGATGTGAACAAAATGATGTATTTTAACGGGAATGATGCTGTTACCCTCGAAAAAGATGGCGGCTCTGTTATTGTGGATATTTTTGCTCGTGTTGGATCACCTGACCCAATAAATGGCTGGACTAATATCACTGATACTACAATTACCTGGAACAACGGTGGTACACCAGAGGATTACACTATCGTAAATTACATTGTTGGCCCACTCTTCTGGCTCTCATGGACAAGAAACCATACATTAATAAGGAAAGCCACAGTTGAAATGGGTATTGTGGCCAATCCAGCTGTTTTCAATGTAGCAGTGGAATGGGATACTCTAGCCATAAATACATTTGGAAACCTTGGTGCACACCAGTGTGATTGCGAAAGCTCATCTGTATCCGAACTGCATGATGATGTAAATATCAGTTTCTTTCCAAATCCTGTTACTGATGGAAAGCTAAATATTGAATCTGCTGAAAAAATCCATCACATTTTGGTTTACAATGTTTTCGGACAAAGCATTATAGAACATGAATACAATGGTGTGTTTAGTTTATCTATTGAAACATCTGAATTAACATCAGGAATATATTTTATCAAAGTTGGCTTTGATGACCAGTCTTTCCTAATTAAAAAGATTATTAATCAATAGGTTAATATTATTATTAAGGCACCCTGTTGGCGAAATGCTGAATTTCGTCAGGGTGCCTTTTTTGTCTTTACAGGATTCATAATCATCGAAAATATTACGCCATGGATTTCAGGAAATTTATAGTTTTTATTTTTTTATTGTTTGTTCCGTTTCTCTTGTTTGCACAGATGGGAACTATTAGCGGAACAATTACTGATGCCAGAACCGACGAAACACTTATCGGGGCAAATATAACTTATGGCCCCGGAAAAGGCACTGTTGCTGATATCGATGGTAGATATTCACTGGAGCTTGAATATGCCAAATATACTATAGTTGTATCTTACGTTGGCTACAAATCTATTGAAAAAGAAATCACTATCAATGAACCCAAAACCACATTGGATTTCAAGTTGGAAAATAAGACATTGACTGAAGTGGAAGTGGTTGGAGATATGGCCAGGGCACGCGAAACACCTGTGGCGTTTTCAAACATAAAACCTTTAAAGCTTCAGGAGGAGTTAGCCTCCCAGGATATTCCCCTGCTTCTTAATTCTACACCCGGGGTTTATGCAACCCAGCAAGGTGGGGGAGACGGCGATTCACGAATAAATATACGAGGCTTTAACCAACGTAATGTGGCAGTAATGCTGGATGGTATTCCTGTAAATGATATGGAAAACGGATGGGTTTA